>NZ_JBSSCZ010000011.1:0-90628 GCF_054060215.1 Thermostichus sp. OS-CIW-30
TGGACTCCGTCCCGCTGACGCGAACAGAGATAGGCAGGATGCGATCGCTTCTTTCCTGAACCATGTTCAGGAGAGTTCAGCGTGAATGTATCAGTGTCCTAATCTAGCTTGAAATGACCGTGTTTTAGGTGGGGCTACTGTGTTTGAGTCGATCCAGCTCAAACAAAGCGGTGGGTAAATTCCTGCACCAAGTCCACACGTCCTTTGCGCAAAACCGCTCCCACGAGAGCAAGACCATGGCGGCCCAGCACTGTGGCCTCAGAAAGAGGGTAGGGCATGTATGTTAGCTTGCGTCCCTGGCCCAGAGACAATAGCCCCACCATTTTCTGGCGCCGGCCTCGAGGCCGCAAGATCCTGCTAGGAAAGCGTATCCAAGTTAAGTAGAGGGGGCTTCCAAATCGTTGCTGCCAGCTGCAGAGCTGGAATTGCCTTCCAGGGCTGCTTGGGCGTTGCGGCGCAGGCGGTGGGCCTTGAGCCGGCGCAAGGCAGAGGCGGGAAACTTCTGGTCGAATTCCCCATCTTCCATCTGGGCCAGTTCTTGGAGATCGGGGGCAACGTTCCAAGGGTAAGGCTGAAAATCCGGGATCCGGCTGGGTTGGGCAAAGCGTTGGTTCCAAGGGCAGACCTCCTGGCAGATGTCACAGCCGGCCACCCAGTTGTGCAGGTTCTGGGCAATCTTGGCAGGGATCCGCTCAGCGTGGCTTTCTAGGGTGTGATAGGCGATGCAGCGGCGGGAATCGACCACCCCCGGACTGACGATGGCCTGCGTGGGGCAAGCCTCTAGGCAGCGGGTACAGGTGCCGCAGTGAGCGGTGTGGGGCTGGTCAGGGAGCAACGGCAGGGTGGTCAGGATCACTCCCAGAAACACCCAGGAGCCGTACTCGCGGGTGAGCAACAGGCTGTTTTTGCCGATCCAACCCAAGCCCGCCTGCATGGCCCAGGGCTTTTCCGCCACCGGGCCGGTATCGACATAGCATCGACCGCGGTAGTTCGGAAATTGCGCTTGCATCCAGAGGTGGAGCTGCTTCAGCCGCCGTCCCAACACGCGGTGATAATCTCGACCCCAAGCGTAGCGGGAGATCTTGCCTTTGCCGGGATCCTGGCTGTGGCGGATGGGGGTGTAGTAATTCAAAGCCACACAGACCAACGACTGCACCCCCGGCAGCACCTGCTTTGGATCCATTCGCCTAGGATCCGCCATCCAGGCCATGTCGGCGGCCATGCCCGCAGCCAGCCAAGCTTGCAGGCCCCGCAAGTCGGGGGGATCCTCTATGCTGGCAATGCCGACTTTGTCAAAACCCAGGGCCAGGGCCTGTCGTTTCACCTGCTCTGTGATGCTGGCCCGGTCTGCTTCTTCTGGCCACACAGGGACATCCAACGCTACTTTGGCAAGCCCATCACCCGACGATAACGAGCTTCCAGATGCTCTGCCTGCTGGGATCGGCGGAAGGGATCCCAGGAGCTACAAGCAAACAACTCCTGTCGCAGATTAGCCACATCCACCGTCGTTACGGCTCCGCCGGACACCACCTGTTTTCCTCGCACCCAAACGCTATGCACTGCCTGGGTGGGCCGACCCAACACCAGCAGCCCAATGGGATCGGTACGGGGCAACAGCGACAGTTGGGTGAGATCGTACAGCACCAGATCCGCTTGCTTGCCCACTTCCAGGGATCCCAGCTCCTCCCCTAGCCCCAGGCCAATGGCCCCACCGCGGGAGGCCATCTCCACACTCTCGCGGGGCGAGATCCAGTGGCGGTAGTCGGGATCGGTGATGTTGTGCAGGATGGTGCCGATTTTGATGGCCTCCAGGAGATCCTGGGAATCGTTGCTGGCAGCCCCATCGCAGCCAAAGGCCACGTTCACCCCTGCCCGGCGGTATTTCAAGATGGGGGCAATGCCGCTGCCTAGGCGCAGGTTGCTCAGGGGGTTGTGAACAACCGTAGAGCCGGTACGGGCCAGGATTTCAATATCGGCATCGCTGAGCCAGACGCAGTGGGCCAAGGAAGTTTTCCGGTCTAGGTAGCCCAAGCGCTCCAGATGCTCCACAGCACTACAGCCGTACTTTTCCTGGGCCAACATCTGCTGGGCGCGGGTTTCCAACAGGTGGGCGTGGCGGGGTAGGTCATACTTCTGGCTCAACTCCGCACAGCCCTTGAACAGCTCGTCTGAGCACAGTTGGATCCCTGTGGGAGCCACCATGAGGGTAATGCCCTCTTCTGGCCGGTGAAAGCGCTGCACCGCCTCTTCCACAATGGCCAGCACCTCTGCTGTGGAGAGGGGATAGGTTTCCGGCTCCCGATCCCAAGAGGAGCTGCTGGGCAACCCCCGAGAGAGAGCCTGATCCTGGATCAAGGGGCCCACGAAGGCGCGGATCCCGACTTCTCGGTAGGCCCGTACCGCCGCCTCAATGGTGGCCAACTCTTGGCCTGGGATCAACACCAGATGATCCACCACCGAGGTGCCCCCCGTCAGCAGGGTTTCCACCGCCGTCCCCAGCGCGCTGAGATAGATTTTTTCCGGATCCGGCGGCGCATACTCGTGCAGTTGTGCCAGCCACAGCTCCAGCGGATAGGGCGGTATGATCCCTCGTTGCCACATTTCGGAAGAATGGGTGTGGGCATTGACAAAGCCCGGCAGCAAGAGTTGGTTACTGGCATCCAGTTCCAGGCTGTCTGCGCCCGTTGCGGGTAACCCTCTGCCTATGGCAGCAATCCGTTCCCCCTCGATTCGCACATCTGCGGTTTCGTAGCCGGTGGCGGTGGGAATTAACGCATTGCGCAAGATAAAACTCATGCCCGGGATCCAAAAAGGCCGTCTGCTACCCTAGCGTGCTGGAGTTAACCCTGCCAAGGCGGGAGGATCAAAACATTTGCATGCATAACCTAGCCTTTCCCCCAAGGGATACCCAAGCGTAGTGGTTATAGAACTGCCGACATAGAGGTGCCCACACTCTCCATAACGCAGTTTCAACGCCTCTGCACCGCCGACATGGCCCTACAGCTCAGCCTTGACCGGCTATTTCTTTTTCTTGGCGGAGCCTTTTTTGGCCGGCTTGCTCTCGGCAGCAGGGGCCGGTTCTGGGGCAGGTTCTTCAGGAGGAGCGGGTGGAGTCTCTTCCACTTTGGGGGCCTCTGCCGGCTTGAGACCGGCTTGAGCGGCAACCTCAGCAGCAAAATCCACTTCTTCTTTCTCGATCCCCTCTCCCAGGACAAAGCGCACAAACCGCCGCACCCGAATGTTTTCCCCCAGTTTGGCAATGTGCTGCTTGACCAATTCCTCCACCGTGATCGAGGAATCTTTAATAAAGGGTTGATCCAACAGGGATAACTCTTTCAGGCGCTTTTCGATGCGACCTTGCACGATCTTCTCGCGTATGTTCTCCGGCTTATTGGCCAGATCTTCTTTGCCCATTTCAATGGCTTTTTCCCGCTCCACCACTTCAGCAGGGATCTGGTCAACGCTGACGTATTCTACGTTTTGGCAGGCGGCAATCTGCTTGGCGATGTCTTGCACCAATTTCTTGAAATCTTCGTTGCGGGCCACGAAGTCCGTCTCGCAGTTCACTTCCACCAACACCCCAATTCGATTGCCGAAGTGGATGTAGCTGTCAACTGCCCCCTCTGCCGCGACGCGACTGGCCTTTTTGGCTGCCCCTGCCAACCCTTTCTGTCGCAGCCAGGTGATGGCTTTCTCCATATCGCCACCGGAATCTTCCAGGGCTTTTTTGCAGTCCATCATGCCTGCGCCCGTCTTTTCGCGCAGCTCTTTGACCAGTTTGGCATCAATGCTCATGAGGGCTCCTCGAATGAAAGAACGGGAAGAATGTGGCGGGATATGAGTGAGAATGAGCGGGCTTCGGTAGAATTGTAAACCTAGATTTCAAGAATACACGCCTCTGGATAGGGAACAGGCAGGGAAGTGCCCGGATTGCACGGGATCCCTGCCCTCGGTCTAGCCTTCCTCGGCTTCTCCTTCTTCTTCGTCCTCCATGTCTTCCAGAATGTCGTCGTCCAGATCCATGGCCCCTTCGTAGTCGTACTCATCCTCCTCAACGGTGTCGAGCTGCCCATGCCGCCCTTCGTAGATGGCATCCGCCAACTTGCCTACAATCAGCTTAATCGCTCGGATGGCATCGTCGTTAGAGGGAATGAAGATATCGCTGAGATCGGGGTCGCAGTTGGTGTCCAGCAGTGAGATGATCGGGATGTTCAGCTTGATACATTCCTGAACGGCGTTGGCCTCCCGCCGCTGATCGACGATGATCACCGCATCGGGGAGCTTGCGCATGGTTTTAATGCCGCCCAAGTACTTTTCCAACCTGGCCAACTCTCGCCGCAGACGGCTGGCCTCTTGTTTGGGCAGGCGATCCAGAAGACCACTGCTCTCCATCTCCTCAATTTCTTTGAGGCGGTCGATGCGGGTTTTGATGGTGGCCCAGTTGGTGAGCATACCCCCCAACCAGCGCTGGTTGACGTAGTAGCTGCCACAGCGACGAGCCTCTTGAGCGATGATCCCGGCAGCTTGCCGTTTGGTGCCCACAAACAGGAAGCGCCAACCCCTGTCAGCAGCATCCCGCACATACTCGTAGGCTTCGTTCAGATAGCGGGCCGTCTGCACCAAATCAATGATGTGGATGCCGTTCCGCTCGGTAAAGATGTAGGGCCGCATTTTCGGGTTCCAGCGGCTGGCCTTGTGGCCGAAGTGAACCCCCGCCTCCAACAGTTGAGGCAAACTGACTACGCTCATGAGTTTTTCCTCTCCTACGGGTTAGCCTCCGCCCGAACGGATCCCAGTTACGGCCTTCCCGCCGGTTACCTGCACAGAGCGCTCTACCCCCATTGGCAAGGAACTCAGGAGCTGTTGCAGCAAACCGCGAAAGGGCTGTAAGGACACCCGGTGGTTCAGGCGTGCGATTTCTTAACGGCTTAACTAAGCTAGCATGTTTTCCACGGGATCCCGCAGCTTGGGGTTAACTCTGGCCGCGATCCGATGCTAGACTAGCTAGGCACTTCATGGGCTTCTACCCGTAAGTGCGTCGGGGCGTAGCGCAGCTTGGTAGCGCACCACTTTGGGGTAGTGGGGGTCGTGGGTTCAAATCCCGCCGCTCCGATACTGAGTAATCAGGGGAGGGCTTGAGCCGGACAAAGCCCACTATGCCGGAAACTTTGAGGTACTTTGGCTCCGCTGTCAATCCCTTGCCATTGGCTCCGTTGATCGGCAGCCTTAAGAATCAGGTCACAAGCTTGGCCGGACAATATGGGATCCCGGTTTTACGGTGCTGGATCCCGATGCGGAGCCGACCTTGAACAACATGGGGTTTCGACGGATCTGGAGCGCTTAATCACGGCCCAGGATCCAGGCAATAAGGGGGGGATCCCTGTGGTCAAGATAATACCGAACGGCTTGGGTCAGGTCGATTTCCAGGTCGCGGTTTTGGATGTCGGTGATCATTCTGTACATCAGCTCCAGGTGAATGCGATCCTCTTTGGTGAGCAGCTCATACTTGCCATTAGGGCTGTTGTTGAGGGCAGCCAAGGCCGCTTGGGTGGCAGTAGCTGTTGGAGAAGGAGGCTTGAGGCGGGCGTCCCGCAGCAAGAGAAACTGAAGCCCAGGGTGAGCAATCACCAATTGGTTGAAGTTATTGACCTGCCAATACATGCTGCCAGCAGCCACTTGGATAAAGGCAATCACCCGCTTTTGGCTGGGGAAATAGAGGTGATCTGGAAGCTTGCGTTTGCCCAGCTTCAGGGCACTCATGGGGACAGGATGGATCCCTTGCAGGGCATTGACGATGGTGCGCAATTTGCCGATATCGGCTGTGCTGTCCATAATCGCCTCTTGGGGATAGCTGGCACGAAGCTGGGCCTCGGTATCACGGAGGTAGGGTTCCAAGACTTCGGCAAGATCCTCAGAGAGGCTGGGTGGCTGGAGAGGCGGAGCTACAGCAACAAGACTCTGGGCAGGAAGAAGGGGGATGAGCAGTTGTTTGAGGGTTTGCAGCTCAGTTTCGAGCCGCTGGACACGGGCGGCTAGATTGCTGGCAGTGGGTACAACTTGCACCTGGGGAGGGAGAGGGATCCCGTTGATGTAGTGGCGATAGTAGGCTGAGGCCCGGTTGAGAATGGCGCGGATGGAGGGTTGGCTGAGGATATCGCTGAGGTCATCGGCGGTAAAGAGAGCTTGGAGGTGGATCCCTGAAGGCAGGCGGCTCTGGAGAAGGGCTTGAAGCTGGGGAAGAGAGGGGAGATCTAGGGAGAGGACGGTTTGGGAGAGGCGATCGACGGTAGCCCGGTCAAATTGGGTTTGGAAATGTTGCCAACGGTCGGGGAACAGATTGAGGATAAACAGACTGTTGGGGATACGGGTAAAAAGCTCTTTCAGGGCATCGCCCAAGTTGAGGAGGATATCTCGATTTTCTTCTCGGCCCAGAGCCTCCAATTGGTCGAAGACAATGATCAGGGGCTGGTCGAGCAGCGAAAGCCTGCCGATGACTTTTATCCCTTCTAGGGCAAAGGTGTTGCGATCCAGATCTGCACTCCAAGGGGGCAACCCAATCAAGTTGGTTTCTTCAGGATCCAGGTCGGTACCGCTGAGCCAGCGGATGATCTGGTGACGGCGGTTGGGATCCCTGTAGCTGCAGTATTTGATGATGCCCTTGAGAATGTTTTCGGTGGAACCGGTAAGGAAGTTTTGCTCTGCCCACCAGCGCAGAACCAGTTTTTCAATGGCTTGCCATTGCTGACGACGACGCTCGGTGCCTTCTGCTCCCAGGCGATGAAAGAGGTTGAGGGGATCCGCCGTGAGAAGGGAGAGAAGCTCTTCAGTTTTTGAGGTTTGGGGGAAGGTTTTCAAGATTTCCACAAAGCTCTTGGCAATCAAGTAGTCGAGCTGGGTGTGGTGATGGGCATCTACCCGTTCGCGCAGGGATTCCAGGGTGTGGCTGTAGATGTGGTGGTAGATGTTGTCGGGATGGGTGGGCTGAGGGATAAACAGGAGACGGTTGTGGCGCAGGAGGTTTTGGGCCACCCGCATGATCAGGTGGGTCTTGCCGGATCCAGGTTCTCCCAGTAAGACAACCCCTCGGCTCTGGTGGTTGGGATCCCGTTGGATGTCCTGTAGGGTGGCAGTGAGCTGCTGGTACTGAGGCTGATAGATGGTGGTCTCGTCGGGATAATGCTGAAAGGGATTGTCAACTCTGCTGTTGGCGAAAGGATTGGGAACATTCTGGGCTTTGAGCTGAGCGTGGGTGAGGTGGCGGTAAAGGTGATAGGTAAAAAGGGCATCGTAGCTGGCGTCGTGGGCCAACTTGGAGTTGAAGTAACCGCTCTCCAGTTGGATCCCAAGATGTTTGCTCAGGTACTCGAGTCCGTAACCGGCGAGGTTGGGAAAACATTGCTTGGCGGCTGACCAAGTACAGAAGATGGGGTTAGGAAGCCAATCTTGGTTAACTTGGTCAAAGGCTTGTTTAAGAATTTTTAGGTCGTGATCTGCTTGGTGGAAAACAAGAGTCTTGCCTTGTGCCAAGCGCCGCAGGTCAGCAACGATTTGGGCCAAAGGTTTGGGCTGGGGGTGGTGGGGCGAGTATTCTTGGGTGTAGGCATGGTAAATAAGCTTGCCGCTGCTGTCGATAAGGGCGATTTCTTTGAGGTTGGGGTTGCCCTCGGTGTCGATAACCAAGTAGCTCATGGAGGGGCGGGATCCCGTGATGCTAATGTGCTCAATATCTCAGTGTAATTCTGGGTAGGCGGGTTCACCCGACACCAAGGGAACTAGAGATGAGTGAGCAGTGGTATTTTGCATACGGAAGTAACCTAGATGCCCAGCAGATGGGACACCGTGCTGTTGATTTCAAGGAAGCTAGGCGTGCTCGTTTGCAGGGATACCGCCTGACGTTCAACAAGCGCGGCAACGATGGAACCGGCAAGGCCAACATTGTCCGGGATCCCTCTGGGGTTGTGTGGGGAGTTGCCTATCTGTGCAGCTCGGACAGGCTGGAGAGGATGGATCGGTATGAAGGAATTCCGGGAGGTCATTACCGTCGCCAGCAGGTTCAGGTTCGAAGCGATGAGGGTGAAGTGATCGAAGCAATGACTTACGTGGCGGGAGATTCATTCATTGATGATTCATTGATCCCAAGCGAGGGATATCTTCAAGGAATCTTGAAGGGGGCACGAGAGCATGGGCTTCCCCCCGACTACATTCATCAAATTGAAGCGATGGGGTTGGGTGGCTGAGAGCACTCTGTCCAAGGGGATTGAGGCTGTTGGCAAACAGGTTCCTGCCCCTGACCTCAAGATGGAGCCTCAAACCAGGTGGGTTGATCCCGAACGGTTTTGGCAGCGTCCAGATCCAAGAGAGTGCGGCCTATCCGATAAAAGTGACGGCACATCCGTTGGCAATCCGAAAGGTCGGCGACTGTTATCTCAATCACCTACAACCATGCCAAACAGGCCACAGTAAAAGGCTGGCCATCGCAATGGTACTCCTCTTGCGTCTACAGATGCGGTGGGGCTAGTGTTGCCAGACTCTCATCTAACTCAGTAACTGTTCTTGCAACACGGAGTTTCTCAATAAAACGATGTAGTCTTGAATCTCTTGCGGAAGCATTTTAATGTCGCTATCCATTTGTCGATGAACAGAGAGAACCTCAACTCCAACCAGTTGATTTTCCTTGTCGAAATCCAAAACAACCCCAGGGGCAATCTCCTCTGAGCTTTGGACTTGAGCTGTTGTCAAACGAATATATCCAGCATCCACATCAGGATCAAACTCGATGAAAGGTCTCATGGCAGCTTTTTCCCCATTGTTCGATCAAAAAAGATAGTCACCACTGTCCAAGGATCCGTTGATTCATCGTAAACAATCTTCAGGAGGCGATTGCCGTACTCCGGAATTCGACCATAGGCTTGCTTGAGCTGAGGATCTTTGGGATCCACTTGTACGTAGTCAGGGCAGCTCAGAACTCTCTCGATCCACTGGCTTGCGATCTCTTGTCGCTGCTGCAGCCGTCTCAACGCATGCTCAGATAGCCGAAAGTGCTCAGACTCTAACACGAGCTACCCAAATGAGATAAGGAGCCGCTGGCGGGAGCTGACAACTCTTTTTTTCCTGCGGTTAAAGAGTAAACCTTGCCATATCATCTTCTCCACCGGATCTCGACCGTCAAACGGGGGGATCCCTGAGCAAGCTAGCTCTGAGATAGGCGCTTCACCTCAGCTCCAGAGAGCAGGCGATGGGCTTCTTGCAACAAAGCCGGGATCCGGTCGCGGTGGGGGCTGTGGATAAGATAAGGTCGCAGGGCTTCGGCATCCACTTTGTCTGCCCGCTGGCCGGGGAGCCAACTGCCGGCATTGCCCAACAGGTTGTAACGGCTCTTGGCATAGTCCACCAAGTCATAGGCCAAGACCAAATTGCGCAGCAGCAGAATGAACGGGATATTCACTTGTCCGGGGGTTTGGTCGTAGCGAGGCAGGCCCTGGTGCCAAGTTTTGGCGTAGTGTTCCCCCACCTTCTCGATCAAAGCTTGCTCTAGGCGGGCCAGGATCGGCGGCAACAGCTCATCAGCCCGATCCAACAGCTCCACCGCCCGCAGGTGCTCATCAAAATCGCTGGGTCGAGCTGCCCCAATGCTGAGGGTGTGAACCTGGGGATGGGACAGACAGAACAGGTCGTTGAAGACCATTGGGCTGAGAGGTTGGCACAGCTGCACCAGCTTGGCGGGCGGATCGTAAAGCTTGCCCCCCTTATCCGAGGGACTGATGATGAATACCCCCATATCCTGCTGAGCGGCGGCCTCAATGGCAGGCCAGTTGGTCTGGTTGACAAAATACCAGTGCAGGTTGACGTAATCGAAGCCCCCTGACCGTATGGCTTCCACGATCAACTCCGTCGGCCCATGGGTGGAGAAGCCGACAAAACGCACCCGCCCCTGCCGTACCAGGCGCTGACACACCTCCAGACACCCCCCTGGACGCAGGCTGTGTTCCAAGTCTTCCCAGGTGTTCAACCCGTGGATGGCCAGCAGATCCACATAATCGAGGTTCAAGTAGCTCATCGATTGCTCGAACTTGGCCAGGAACTGCTGCGGGTCGGCGCTGGGGCCAATTTTCGTCTGCACAATCAGATCTTGCCGGGGAAAGAGCGGCAAAATGCGGCCCAACTGCATTTCAGAAGTGCCATAGCCGCGGGCAGTTTCGATGTGGTTGATGCCCACCTCCAAGGCCCGGCGAATCGTCGCCTCCAGGTTCTGCTGGCTTGCCGCTGGGATCCCTGACCAAGGAGTATCTTGCCAACTGTGTTGATAGCGCATGCCACCACAGCTCAGCACAGGCATAGGCAGCTCGGTACGCCCAAATCTGCGATACTGCATGGTTTTTCCCCTGGACTAAGCCCCATTTTAGAGTGGCCCCACCGCCGAAGCTTAAACCCCAGGCCGACCGCGTTGCGCAGCAGTCTCCATCAGAAATCAGATCAGTCTGGAGATATGAGGCTGCAGGAGAGCGACTAAGCTAGAGTGTTCTCAAGAGTACGGGGCTGACGGGGCTCGAACCCGCAACTTCCGCCGTGACAGGGCGGTGCTCTAACCAATTGAACTACAGCCCCAATCGCTGCGAATATCTATTCTGGATGTGAATGAGGATTGTTGTCAATCATGGTGGTTAGTTTGGCAGCACAGGCCGCAACCCTTGTGGATACTGCTCCCCAAAATGGGATCCCGACGGCGGCAATGCAACAGGTGGCGGATGTGCTCACTCAGGTGGCTCAACACCTGGATCACCTGCAATACACCACCTTGCGCTACCCCGATGGCGGCTGGCTGACGGTGCGGGTGGTCGAGGATCCTGCTGCTGGCGACTCATCCTCAGAGGGATCCCAGCCGACGACCCATCTGTGGATCCCGGCCTTCGGCCACCTGGAAGATGCCCACACCACGCTGGCAGAGCTTAAGGATCGAGCGCCGGAGCTGGAGACCGCTTCTTTTGGGGTCTTGGAGCTGTTGTTCTTGGCGTTGGGCCTTTCTCGGGCCGATGGTATTGTCTTTTACGACCAAGCTGGGGATCGGCAACAGGGCAAAACCGTAGCCTGCCGAGCTCTGACGGAACAGGTCAACCGGTCTCTTCGCAGATGGGCTTCCCCACCCCCTTCAATGGCTTGAGCTCTTGAACTTTTCTCTTTTATTTTATGGTTTTGTGGTCATTTCGATTCAAACTAGGACAAAGCGTTGAATGCGGAGGGCCAGAAGGCTTTTCTAAGGACTCCGTCCCGCCGGCGCGATCAGTAGCCCAGACGTCTCATCCTAACCTGAAACAACTATAAAACTATTAAAGATCTATAAAGTTTAAAGATCGCAACGCAAAATTCCAGATCCGCCAGATCCGCAATCCGCCCTGCGTCAACTCAAGATGGCCCCCTGTCGGCGGGCAAACTTCCGTAGCTTCTCGTCCATCCGCGCCCCCCGTAGATCCGCTTTGCAAAAGTTGGTAAAGCGCTTGCTCTTTTCTTCTGGGTATCGAGCCAAACGAACCCCACCGCCCATCGACCAGATCACCGAGCTGGCCACCACCAAGGCGATCCCAGCCGCTCCTAACGCATAAACCAAATTGCCCGTGGTCAGGCGGACAAGCAAAAAGGCCAGGATCCCTGAGCCCAGCAGCCCCCCCAAGCCTGTCAGGATCCCTCCCAATGTTTTGGCCGATCCAGACAGTTGGCTCAAAACCCGTAGCCAATGGGGTTGAGGGGTGTTGAAGAGGATCCCGCGCAGATCCGCCCCCTGCAAGTTGGCCCCTGAGAAATCGGCCCCCCGCAGATCGGCCTGGCGCAAATCATAGCCGGCTAGGTTTTGGTTGGCAAAGGACTTGCCCCGTAGATCGGCCCCCGCCATGGAAGGGATCCGCGGTGGGGTGGCCGGCTTGATCCGTCCGCCGCCTGTGATGCTACTGGCTCGGCCCAGTTGGGTAAAACCGGTGGTGCTCCCCCACTCAGAGGGGATGGATAGCGGGCTGCTGGCTGTCATTCCCCCTGCGGTGAACTGAGGTAGGGGTGTGGGCGAGAAACCGCCTGAGCGGCGCTTGGCCCAGTAGCCGGAGATCACCGATGTGCTGGGATTGGCAGACAGGGGAGAGCTGGGCAACACAATCGGCTGAGAGATCGGGCCGCCTGCCTCTTCCACCGGGATCCCTTGCAACGCCCGCAAGACCTCGGTGGCGGTGGCAAAGCGCTGATTGATGGCCGGCTGCAACATGCGGTGCAAAATGGCGTCGAATTCAGGGCTAAGCTGCAGTTCATCCGACCAATCCCACTGCCCCGTTTCATGGTTATAAAACTTGGCCGGAGATTCCAACGTCATCAAGTTGATGCAGGTAGCCGCCAAAGCATAGAGATCGCTAGAGGGACCGACCGCCTGGCCGGCTACTTGCTCCGGGGGAGAAAAGCCCAGCGAGCGAATGGCCGTCGCCTCTTCTGCCGAATCCTGGCCCGGGCCGAGCTGCTTGACGGCCCCAAAGTCGATCAGCACCAATCGGCCATCTTCTTTGCGACGAATCAGGTTGGCGGGTTTAATGTCTCGGTGAACCGTGTTGTGGCTGTGGACATAGCTGAGGATCAGCAGCACCTCCTGCATCACCTGCCGGGTTTGTTCTTCGGAAAAGGGCCCATTGCGACGCATTTCTTGGGAGAGGGTGGTGCCCTGGATAAATTCCTGCACCAAGTAGAACTTGCCGCCTTCCTGAAAGTGGGCGTAGAGCTTGGGGATCTGCGAATGTTCCCCCAGGCGCTCCAACACTTGGGCCTCGCGATTGAAGAGCTCCTCCGCCAGCTTGGCCAGTTGCGGGGATCCCTCGACCGGGCGCAACTGCTTGATCACCCGCCAAGGTTTGGAGGGCATGTCCTCATCCCGCGCCAAAAAGGTAGAGCCAAATCCCCCCTGGCCGATGCGCTTGAAGGCCCGGTAGCGATTGCGCAGCAGGAGGGGATGGCCACAAGAGGCACAGGTAGAGGCATCCGCCGGGTTTTCCGGGTGCAAACAGGCAGGGTTAAGGCAGTAGCAAGTGGGCATACCAGTTTGGGGTTACCGGCTGGCGATCCGGACAACCGAGACGGAGCCAAGAAGTCGGCAGGCAAGTTGTGAGAGATACATACAGGTTAGACCAAGAAGAAACAAATCTTGCACAACTGCCTCAGATAGGCTGATCTTAGCGTCTGCCCGCCCTGAGGTTAATCGGACAAATCGCTTAGGTTTTCGGCGGATGGGGTTTGGTGGAACAGAGGAGAACAACAAGGGCTGGACTGCCCTGCAGAGGGAAAACTTAGAATTGATGAATACAGCCATCTTCGCCTGTCATGTTTCCAGCTCTTTCCGGTGCCGCCATTCGGCAAACTTTTCTGGACTTCTACGCCCAGCGGGGCCACCAGGTGTTGCCCAGCGCCTCCTTGGTGCCAGAAGATCCAACGGTGCTGCTGACCATTGCTGGCATGTTGCCCTTTAAGCCCATTTTCCTGGGGCAACGGGATCCGGAGTACCCACGGGTTACAACGGCCCAGAAATGTGTGCGCACCAACGACATCGAGAACGTGGGCCGAACGGCGCGCCACCACACCTTCTTCGAGATGCTGGGCAACTTCAGCTTTGGCGACTACTTCAAAAAAGAGGCCATTGCCTGGGCCTGGGAGCTGGTGACGGAGGTTTTCGGCCTGCCCCCGGAACGGCTGGTGGTGAGCGTCTTTCGCGAAGATGAGGAGGCTTTTGCCCTCTGGCGAGATGAGATAGGGATCCCGGCCCACCGCATCCAGCGCATGGGAGAGGCGGATAATTTCTGGGCTGCCGGCCCCACCGGCCCCTGTGGCCCTTGTTCTGAGATTTACTACGACTTCAAGCCGGAGCTGGGGGATGAGCGGATCGATTTGGAGGATGACTCCCGCTTTCTGGAGATCTACAACCTGGTGTTCATGGAGCTGAACCGGGATAGCGAAGGTCACCTGATGCCGCTGGCCAAGCAAAACATCGACACCGGCCTGGGGTTGGAGCGGTTGGCCCAAGTGTTGCAGGGGGTGCCCAACAACTACGAGACGGACTTGATCTTTCCCATCATTCAAACGGCGGCTGGGATCGCCGGGCTGAACTACTCCAAGGCCAACCCGGAGCAGCAGATCTCTCTGAAGGTGATCGGGGATCACGCGCGGGCAGTGATGCACTTGATTGCCGATGGGGTGCTTCCTTCCAATGTGGATCGGGGCTATGTGCTGCGGCGGCTGATCCGGCGGATGGTGCGCCACGGTCGGTTGCTGGGGATCGGCGAGCCTTTCACCATCCCGGTGATCGAGACCGCGATTCAGTTGGCCGAGGCTGCCTATCCTCAGGTGCGGGAGCGAGAAACCCTGATCAAGACCGAGCTGCAACGGGAGGAAGAGCAGTTTCTCAAAACCCTGGAGCGGGGGGAACGGCTACTGCTGGATTTGTTTACTGCTGTCGAATCTTCCCGCCGTGACAGCAGCTCGCCAAAGCAGATCTCCGGCGCCGACGCCTTCAAGCTCTTCGATACCTACGGTTTTCCGCTGGAGCTAACCCAAGAAATTGCCCAGGAACACGGCTTCAGCGTGGATCTGGAGGGCTTTGAACAAGAAATGGAGAAACAGCGGCAGCGGGCCCGCGCCGCCCACCAAACCATCGACCTCACAGCCCAGGGATCCCTGGACGAGTTGGCGGATTTCCTCAGCCAAACGGAGTTTTTGGGATACAGCCAATCTTCCGCCCGCGGCGTGGTCGAGGCCCTGTTGGTCGAGGGAAAATCGGTGCCCCAAGTGGAGGCAGGGCAGGCAGTGCAGGTCGTTTTGGATCGCACGCCCTTCTACGCCGAAGCCGGTGGACAAATTGGCGACCGGGGCTACCTTTCTGGGGACGGCCTGCTGGTGCGGATTGAAGATGTGCAAAAGCAAGGGGATCTGTTCGTTCACTTTGGCCGTGTGGAACGCGGGATCCTGCGGGTGGGGGATCCCGTCCAAGCCCAAATCGACCTGGCCTGTCGGCGGCGCGCCCAAGCCCACCACACCGCCACCCACCTGCTGCAGGCAGCCCTGAAAAGAATTGTCGATCCCTCGATTGGTCAGGCGGGATCCCTGGTGGCTTTTGACCGGCTGCGCTTTGATTTCACCCTATCCCGGCCAGTCACCCCTGAGGAGCTGGAACAGATCGAGAACTTGGTGAACACCTGGATTGCCGAGGCCCATGCTGCTCAAGTGGCGATCATGCCCCTGGCCGAAGCCAAAGCCAGAGGTGCCGTGGCCATGTTCGGGGAAAAATACGGCGCTGAGGTGCGGGTGATCGACTTTCCGGGGGTGTCGATGGAGCTGTGTGGCGGCACCCATGTCAACAACACCGCCGAGATCGGCCTGTTCAAGATCATCGCCGAGACGGGAGTGGCTGCTGGGATCCGCCGCATCGAGGCCGTGGCCGGGCCGGCTGTGCTGGAATACCTGAACGAACGGGACAGGGTGGTGCGGGAGCTGAGCGCTCAATTTAAAGCCAAGCCCCAGGAACTGCCGGAGCGGGTTGCCGCCCTACAGGCGGAGCTGAAAGCTGCCCAGAAGGAACTGGAAGAGGTGCGCAGCCAGTTGGCCTTGCTACAGGCCGAAGGTCTGCTGGCCCAGGCGGTTGCCGTCGCAGATCTCAAGGTGCTGGTGGCCGAGCTGGGATCCACCACCCCTGAGGCCCTCAAAACCGCTGCCGAGCATCTGCTCCACAAGCTGGGGGAAGGGGCAGTGGTGCTGGGATCGGTGCCGGAAGCCGGCAAGGTCAGCCTGGTGGCTGCCTTTAGCCCTGCTGTGCAGCAACTTGGCCTGAAGGCGGGATCCTTCATCGGCGAGATTGCCAAACTCACCGGAGGGGGCGGCGGCGGACGGCCCAACTTGGCCCAAGCTGGGGGCAAACAGCCGGAGAAATTGGCAGAGGCTTTGCAGGTGGCCCGGGAGCGGTTGCAAGCGGAGCTGATCTCGCGCTAGGGGAGCGAAGCCCTTTTGAGCACCAACAGGCCGTCCATCAGCCACTACAGTCTGTTCAGTTTAGGGTGAGACACTCGGGCTATAGAGAGAAGCCTTCTGGCCGCGTATGGGGTTATGGGTTTAGTGTCCTAGTTTGAATCGAAATGACTATAAATCTTCGGCCAGTGGGGTTTCCGACATGTCTTCCAGGCTCAGTTGCACCTGCCGCTGCAGCGCCTGAATCGCTTGGTATTCCTGCTGGATGCTGGCCTGGTACTGGGCGGCCAGGGCAGTGTTGCCTTCGGAAAAGGCTTGATCCCACAGTTGGGTCCAATAGCGGTAGCGCTTCTGGCGAATTTCCAGCTCCATGTTGGCAATGGCGGCCCGCACCACCATCCGTGGACGCATCAGGGCTACGCGGGTATTTTCGTCCAGCCAAAGCAGATGGCTGAGGCGCTCGTTGAGCTGCTCATCTTGGGCACAGAGGGTGCGCAAAGCCGTCAGCAACGTCTCTTCTTGCTCTTCCAGCTCCGGCTGAGCCGAGATCAGTTCCAAGATCCGCTGCCACAGCTCCCGGTGGGGGCGAAAACTAAATTGCAGCTCCCGCTCCAGCAAAGTTTGGCGAATTTCGTGGCGATACTCGCCAAAATGCAGAAAGATCTGCAAAAGATGGGACTCAGATTGCAAGAGTTTGGATCCCTTATTGAGGGAAGGTTGCTGGGGTTTGGCCCAGCGGTACTGCCGCACGGCTCGGCGCAGGTCTTCTTCCAAGTCTCGACTGAGGCGACCGTTGCCGCGGCTGAGCAATTCTGCCACTTTGTGCAAATACAAAGAGCGCCATTGTCCACCCAAACCGGCCAGCAGTTGCACAAGGGCTTGACGGGCCTGCTGAAAATCGGTGGCCCGGCTCAGATCCCGACCGGCCAACACCTGTTCAATTCGCCAATCCAGCCACAGGGGAGCTTGCTCGATCAGGGTTTGCAGTTCAGCAACCGCTCGCGTCGGCGGGGCCGAGCTCTTGTACTCCCGCAAAAACTCGTCGGCATCTTTGCCCTCAGGAAGGGTGAGAATGCGCAGCTCAATTTCTCCGCGCCGCGCTTGTTCTTCAATGGCTTCAATGGCCCGGCTGGCGGCGTTCAAACCGGCCCGATCCGCATCAAAATTGAGGATCAGCCGCTTCGACTGGGTGTAGCGCAGCAGGGTCTTCACCTGGTGGGGTGTCAAAGCAGTGCCCATGGCCGCTACAGCATAGGCAACTCCCGCCTGATGCAGGGCGATGACATCGAAGTAGCCTTCCACCACCAGGACTTGATCGGCTTTGGCAATGGCATCGCGGGCAAAGTTGAGGCCATAGACCACCTGGCTTTTGTTGAAAAGCTCTGTTTCTGGAGAGTTGAGGTACTTGGGCTGTCCTGACTCCCCCAAGGCTCTGCCGGCAAACCCGATCACCCGCCCCTGCACATCGAAAATGGGCAGCATGATCCGGTTGCGAAAGCGGTCGTAGTGGCCGGATCCCTGCTGGCGGGGAACCAGCAATCCAGCCTCTTCTAAAAGTTTGACCGGTTGGCGCTTGTGGTTGACCAAGTATTCGTAGAGAGATTGCCAGCCGGGGGGAGCAAAGCCGATTTGAAATTTTTGCAAAGTTTCTTCGCTCAGGTGGCGGCTGTGCAGGTACTGGCGGGCGGCGGATCCTAGCTGGGATCGGAGGGCATGCCGATAAAAATCGGCAGCCATGGCCAAAATCTCCAGCAGCTTTTCCCGGTGGGAGAGCTCCCGCTCATCAAGGGATCCCAAGGGCTGCGCCTCGGGATTGCGGGTGGGCAGAGGTATGTGGTATCGCCGCGCCAAGTGGCGCACGGCCTCAGCAAAGGAGAGATGCTCGGTCTGCATGACAAAGCGCAGCACATCTCCCCCTGCCCCGCAGGAGAAGCACTTGTAGATCTGCTTGCTGGGGCTGACCTGAAAACTGGGTTTGTGGTCGTTGTGGAAAGGGCAAAGCCCAACGAAGTTCTTTCCCTGCTTGCGCAGCACCACTTTTTCGGCCACCACTTCCACGAGGTCGGCCTTTTGGCGCACCAACTGAATGAAATCGGGGGGCAGACCGCTCATGGCTTCGGGGGATCCTGACCTTATGGTAGCCGGGGGAAGCTCGACAGGCCGTCTTTTGACCTGGCCCAACGGGCTTGGGATAATGGGCGGGCCTTAAAGGCTAGTTTTCGGTCAGTCCCTGAGATGAAAATGCGAATGATCAACCTTTTTATCGGGCTTTTGGTGGCAGTATTTGCCCTCTTTTTAGGCCCGCAAATGGCTTCTGCTGAGCCTGATTTGGCCTTGGGAGCCAAGGTCTTTCAGGCCAAATGTGTGGGTTGTCACTTGAACGGGCGCAACACTTTGGTGGCAGCGAAAAACCTTTCTCTGGCGGCTCTTCATGAGTACCACGTAGACACCCCTGAGCTGATCCAGGCCCAAGTGAGAAACGGCAAAGGGGCCATGCCGGCTTTTGCCAAGATTCTCAAGCCGGAGGAGATCGAGGCGGTGGCGGCCTACGTTTTGGATCGCGCTGAGCACAACTGGAGTAGAGGCTAGTGTCCAAAGAGAGGACTCAAGATCCAGCCCTGCTCCAGGGGAGACCAGTGGAGCGGCTGCCTCACGAGCAGGGATGTGAAGGACAGGGATCCCGCCGCCAGCTTCTCTCAGTGGGCATAGGGGCCCATGGGCTAGTGGCGGTGGGCATTTCTGCCCATGGGGTGGTAGCCATCGGCGTGGTCACCCACGGCATCCTCTCCATTGGCCTAGTAGCCATGGGCGCTCTCTCCTTTGGGCTGGTGTCCATGGGCTTGGCCAGCGCCGGCCTGGTGTCCATGGGTCTCTCCAGTTGGGGCCAGCACAGCATGAGCCTGATGGAATCCCACGGATCCCATCACCATCCCTAGGTTTTGACCAACAAACACTGCATTTTTCTCTTTCCCTACAGGTTTATAAGGAGCATCTGCGAATGTTCAGTCTGCAAAGTTACTTGACCCTGGCCAAGAAATCTCTGCTGGCCCTGGGAATGAGTTTTTTACCCCTTTCCTCTGCCTGGGCCCATGTTACCGTCCATCCCAAAGAGGCCCCGGCGGGCAGCTTTGCCAAGCTCACCTTTCGGGTGCCCCATGGCTGCGATGGATCCCCGACCGTGCGCCTGCGGGTGCAGATCCCGGAGGGATTCGTCTCTGTGAAGCCGATGGTGCATCCCCTGTGGAAAATCGAGACGGTCAAAAAGCCGCTGGAGACCCCCTATGAGTCGCATGGGAAGATGATTACCGAAACGGTTGCCGAGGTGATCTGGAGCGGCGGCTCGCTGCCCGATGAGTTCATGGATGAGTTCAGCATCCGCGCCAAGCTGCCGGATCGGCCCGGCGAGGTCATCCCCATCCCGGTGATCCAGGAGTGCGAAAAAGGCATGCACCGCTGGATTCAGGTGGCTCAGCCTGGCGAGGATCCCAACAGTTTGCCGGAGCCGGCTCCGCTGCTGAAGCTGACAGGTGGAGACAGTGGACATGGGCACGGCCACGGGCATGGACATGGGCATGGTCACGGTACCCGCTAAGCGGTCTGCTTAGGAGCATGTTTCATCCCAAAAGGGGTTTTGCTTGGATTTGGTCTGGGATCCTCTGCCTCTTGCTGTGGGTGGCCGGGATCCCGCCCGCTTTTGCCCATGCCAGCTTGCTCTCCACCTTCCCGGAGGATGGGGCAGTGTTGCAGGAAGCTCCGGCCCAGGTGCGGCTTGTTTTCAATGAGCCGGTGCAGATCACACAGCTCCAGGTTTTAGACAGCAACGGACGAGCTCTGCCCTTGGAAAATCGGGTGACCAGGGGTGAGGCACCGCAGGGGGATCTGCCCCAGGAGATCCCAGAGGGGGTTTACATCGTCAGTTGGCGGGCCATTTCTGCCGATTCCCATCCGGTGAGTGGATCGTTTGCCTTCCAGGTGGGGGCAGCCGATCCTGGGCAATTGCAGGCGGCGAGGACAGCTCACGCCCAAGGAAGGGATCCCTTGTACTGGCCGCTGGTGGGGGTGCGCTGGGGGATCTACTTGGGCAGCCTTTTTGTGGTGGGGGTGCTGGGCTGGTGGCGACTGTTGCGGGGGCAGCGGAGCAGTTTCGCCGATTCTGATCGCGTCAGCGGGGCGGAGCCCTTATCTTGGGCTTTTGCGACAGCTTGGATCACCCTCAGCTTGACCGTGGTGGCCTTCAGTCTGCATTTGGCCCAGCTATACCCTTACTTTAATGGGCGAGAGCTGCTGCGTGTGATGCTTTCTCCCTACGGTTGGGGTACAGGGCTGCGGCTGGTGGGGCTAGGGATCCTGATCTGGGCCTGTGAGGGAGGTGCCGTCTGGGCCAGCGGTATGGGGTCGGTGTTGGTGCTCGGCTCCTTTTTGCCCATCGGCCATGCCCTCACCAGCGAGTATCCCGCGGGGACGATGGCGCTGTTGGGGCTGCACCTGGCCGGCTCGGCTTTTTGGTTAGGGGGGCTGTGGGGGTTAGAGCGCCTGTTGAGCAGGGAATCTGCCCCCTACCCCTCTGTGGGCATCATCCAACGGTTTTCTGACGTGGCCACCTGGGCGGTACCGGGGCTTATCCTGGCGGGGGTGGGGATGGGTGGGATCCACCGCG
The DNA here is from genome assembly GCF_054060215.1 of Thermostichus sp. OS-CIW-30. Taxonomy (NCBI): domain Bacteria; kingdom Bacillati; phylum Cyanobacteriota; class Cyanophyceae; order Thermostichales; family Thermostichaceae; genus Thermostichus; species Thermostichus sp. OS-CIW-30. The sequence continues at coordinate 20,630 of NZ_JBSSCZ010000011.1, forward strand.
GCTGGGACTGGGATCATCCGTATGGGCAGTATCTCTGGGCCAAGCTGCTGCTGGTGCTGATGATGGTGGGGTTGGGCGCCCACAACAAGTTTCGGCTGGTGCCGGCATTGCAACAGGGTGGGCAGACGGTGGGCCGGTCGCTGCGCCGGATCGTCCGCCTGGAGTTGGTGGGGCTGATGCTGGTGCTGGGCTTGACCAGCTTCCTGGTGGCCCAGGCTCCTCCCAGTAATGGAAGGCACGGCATGGGAGCCCCACTGGAGTCGGGCTTGCAGACCAGTTGTGAAGAGCGCTTGAACTGGCCGGAAGGCAGCCTGCACCTGAGGATTCTGCCCTGTCGTCCTGGGGAAAATCAAATTCGGGCTGAGGTGAAGGGAGTCCCGGCTCAGGAATTGACCCTTGGGTTTTCCCTGCCAGAACAGGGGATCCCCCCTCTACGCCGCACTGTAGCGCCGGATGGGCCTGGCCAATTTGTGGTGGAAAATGTGCCCCTAGCCCTGGCGGGGGAATGGCAGATCGAGGTGAGACTGCTGATCAGCGATTTTGAAGAGCGGCGAGGTCAGATCGCGGTTTCTCTCTGACTGAATTGTTACAGACATTGAAGATCGCGAAAAGAAAAAGCAGAAAAAGACCCTGGATAGGAGCTGTGGATTGCTCCGCCCAAGGGCGTCGGCCTGTGGCAGAATCGAGCCAGCTCGTAGTGGCAAAAGGCTGCTCCGCTCAGGCGACTGGCTTGGCTATGGAAGACAAGATCAGAGCGGGAAGTGTGCTCAGGGGACGCTATCGCATTCTCCATCCCCTCGGGGAAGGGGGATTTGGCATAACCTACAAGGCGGTGGATCAAGACACCTTCGATAGCCCTTGCGTCGTCAAGCGCCTTCGCCCCCTCTCCACGGATCCTTATACACTGGCCACGGCTCGCAAGCTCTTTGAACGGGAAGCCAAGGTTCTCAGCCGGCTCAACCACTTCGACCAGGTGCCCCGCCTTTTGGCCCACTTCGAGCAGGATCAGGATTTTTACTTGGTGCAAGAGTTTGTTGCCGGGCATGATCTCAGCCAGGAGCTGATCCCGGGCAAGCCGCTGAGCGAGGCCGAGGTTTTGAAACTGTTGTGGGATATTTTGGAGATCCTGCGCCATGTACACGCCCACCAGATCGTCCATCGGGATATCAAGCCGGCCAACCTGATGCGCCGCGATGCCGATGGCAAGTTGGTGTTGATCGACTTTGGGGCAGTCAAGGAAGTGGGGCGGTTGGTCAGCCATGCCCCCGGCCAAACTCAGTTGGCGACGGTGATTGGCTCGGTTGGCTACATGGCGCCCGAACAGCTCAACGGCAAGCCCCAGCCCTGCAGCGACCTGTACTCCGTAGGGGTGCTGGCCATCCAAGCCCTCACCGGTCGTCCTCCCCATAAGATCCGGGATGATCCCCGCACCGGCCAACTGCTCTGGCGGGATTTGGTTCAGGTCAGCGAGGAGCTGGCCGAGATTTTGGATCGCCTGATCTGCCCCCACTGGCAAGAGCGCTTCCAGTCCGCTGCTGAAGTGTTGGAGGCGCTGCGGCCCCTGTTGCCTTTTCCCCAAGAGGCGACGCTCGGCGATGTTTCGGTGGATCAGGTTTTGGTGACGCGCCTGTTGGCCCGCGGACAGGAGAAAGCCCGCCAAGGGGATTTCCAGGGGGCGATTGCCGACTGTACGTTGGCCATTCAATTGGATCCCCAAAATAGCCGCGCCTACAGCCAGCGGGGCAGCGCCCGCTACAAAAGTGGGGACTTGGCAGGGGCCATCGCAGATTACACCCAAGTCATTCAACTGGCAGGGGACGCCCGCGCCTATTTCAACCGCGGCATTGCCCGCTACCGGCTGGAGGACTACGAGGGAGCTGTTGCTGACTACACCCAGGCTCTCGGCCTCAACCCACAATGGGCGGTGGCCTACTACAACCGTGGCAATGCTTACCGGCAACTCAATCAGCAGCAGCAGGCCATCGAAGACTATTCGCGGGCCATTGAGCTCAACCCGGAAGATGTGCGGGCCTATTTCAACCGCGGCGTGGTGCGCGGCCATCTGGGAGATGCGCAGGGGGCAGCAGCCGATTTTTCCGAGGTGATCAAGCGGGACCCTCAGGACGGGGAAGCCTACTTCAACCGGGGAGTGGCGCGGGTCCAGTTGTCAGATTTGCAAGGGGCCGTCGAGGACTACACCCAAGCGCTGCAGTTGGATCCTCGCCACGGCAAAGCCTATTACCACCGGGGCCTGGCCCGGCAAGCGTTGGGGGATCCCCAAGGGGCCGTTGAAGATTTTTCTCAGGCCCTATCCCTACGGTCTGCTGAGGCCACTGAGCTACCTGAGGCAGAGGCGGCAGCCCAGGCGGATCTCTACTTGCAGCGGGCCATGGCCTACCTGAGCAGCAACACCCTGGAGCCGGCGCTGGCCGATTGTGAACAGGCTCTCCGTCTGGATCCCAACCTGTCGCGGGCCTATCTCTGCCGGGGCTTGGCTCGCCAGGGGCTGGGGGATCCCGGCGGCGCTCTGGCAGACTTCAACCGCGCCCTGGAGCTGGATCCCCAAATGGCCAAAGCCTACCTCAACCGAGGCATTGCCCACCTGGACTTGGGCAACATCGAAGCGGCTTTGTCCGACTTGAACCAGGCCATTGCTTTGGATCCCCAAGATGCCAGTGCCTACAGCAGCCGCGGGCGAATCCATTGGCTGTTGGGGGATCCCCTGGCGGCTCTGCGGGATTATACAGCTGCCCTGGAGCGGGATCCGCAGAACCCTCAGCTCTACTTCAACCGCGGCCAACTCCATGCTGAGCGGGAAGATTGGCCGGCAGCCTGTGAGGACTTCTCGCAGGTGTTGCAGTGGGCGGCGAGGCCTGGGATCCCACGCGGGCCGGAGCTGCTGTTGAATGCCCATCTGCGCCGCGGTATGGCACGGCAACGGTTGGGGGATTGGCAGGGAGCGCTGGCCGATTTCGACCAAGCTCTGCAAGGGGATCCTCAGTCGGGCTTGGCTTATTTCCATCGCGGCCAAGTGCGGGCTGCTCTGGGAGATGGGCTGGGGGCCATCCAGGATTACCACCAGGCTTTGGCGCTGGGGGTGGCAGTGGCCGAGGCGGATATCCGCCGAGATCTGGCGCGGGCCCAAATCCAGACGGGAGATCTGCAGGCGGCCTTGGAGCAGTTGAACGAGGCGGTGCGCTTGCAGCCGGAACGGCGGGATCTGCGCCAAGAGCGAGCTGAGTTGTGCCGACAGCTGGGCCGGTGGCCAGAGGCCATTGCCGACTACGACGAGGTGTTGCGGCAGGATCCTCAGGACTGGACGGCTTGGCTGGGACGGGGCATGGCCCATGGACAGGTGGGCAACTGGGATTCCGCCATTCAGGATCTCAGCCGGGTTTTGCAGCAGGATCCTGACCACAGGGAAGCGCTGTGGCACCGAGGACAAGCCCTGCAGCAGTTGGGTCAGACCGAAGCGGCCTTGCAAGATCTCAACCGCTTGCTGCAGCGGGATCCCCAACACAGGATGGCCCGCTTGGCCCGCGGCTCTCTGTTGTTGACGTTGGCAGTGCGCGGCACCGATGGCCCTACCAACCGTGCGGAGCAGGATCGCGTCAGCGGGACGGAGTCCTTGGAGCTGGGGTACTACGCGCAGGCTGAATCCGACTTCGACCAAGTCATCCAGGAAGAGGCCCAAGACGGGGAACAGTCCCGGCAGCTCTATCTGGAGGCCCACCTGAAGCGGGCCCAAGTCCGCCGCCTGCGCCACAACCTGGAGGGGGCAATAGCCGATTGGGATCGGGTCTTGGAGCTGGCCAGCCCAGGGGATCCAGAAGTGCTGGTCACCGAAGCCCTGTTGTATCGGGGCTTGTGTCGCCAAGAGAGGGGGGATCTGGCTGGGGCGTTGGCCGATTTCACGGCGCTGATCCAGCAGCAACCGCAGGCTTCTCAGGCTTTTGCTTTGCGGGCAACGGTGCATCTGGCTTTGGGGGATCAAGAGATGGCACTGGCGGATCTCGACCAAGCCCTGAGTCTTGACCGAGACTGGGGGGTGGCCAATGCTGCCCTGGCCTACCGTCAACGGGGGGATCTACACCGGCAGGCCAATTGCCCTGAGCTGGCCATTGCCGACTACACGCAGGCCCTGGCCTTGAACCCCCAGGAGCACTCTGCTTTGCTCCACCGAGCTCTCCTGTGGGATGGCGAGGGACAGACGGACAAAGCGATAGAAGACTACACCCGACTGCTGCAACTGGAGCTGGATCCCCAGGAGCGGGTCTGGGTTTTGAACAACCGCGGCTGGGCCTACGCCCAACAGGGGGATTTTTCGGCGGCCATCCGCGACTACGACCAAGCCATAACACTCTGCACTGCTGACGCGAGCGATAGGGATCCCTGCCACCTCAAAGCCCACTTCAACCGCGCCCTGGCCCGGACTGCCCTTGGGGATTGGCAGAGAGCCTGCCAGGATTTCCAGGCTGCCCTCCAGATGCAAGGGTACGAAGGTCGGCTTTTGGAAGACGTTATCGCTAGTTATTTCAAAATAGGTTGAGACACTTCCCAAAGGCTCCGCGCCGTCGCCGCGGCCACCTCCAACCTCTCTTAGAAATCGATGGGATTTGAATGGACAGTTAGAGGGATCGGCTCAAGCCTCCTCCGCCACTTCTCCCGTCTCGGGCCGCAGCAGCGGAAAGGCAATGACATCGCGAATGCTGGGAGCGTCGCACAGCAGCATCACCAAGCGGTCGATCCCCACGCCCAGGCCACCTGTGGGGGGCAGGCCATATTCCAAGGCGGTGAGAAAGTCTTCATCCAGAAAATGGGCCTCTTCATCGCCGGCTGCCTTCAGGGCTGCCTGGGCCTCCAGCCGCTGCCGCTGATCCACCGGATCGGTGAGCTCGGAGTAGGCGTTGGCCGTCTCCCGCCCAACGATGAACAGCTCGAAGCGCTCGGCCAACCCCGGTTTGCTGCGGTGGGGCTTGGTGAGGGGACACACCTCCAGGGGATAGTCCAGAACAAAGGTGGGCTGGCGCAGGCGGCTCTCGCAGCAGTGCTCAAAGGCTTTGACCAGCAACTGGCCGGGGGAGTCCTGGGGGGAGAGATCGGGGATCCCTTGGGCGGCCAAGGCCGGCAAGAGCTCTTCAGGGCATCCCTTTTCCACATCGATGAAAATGCCAGTGGCCTCCTCCACCAGCTCCTGCATCGTCACCCGTCGCCAGGGAGGGGTGAGGTCGATGGCTTCCCCTTGGTAGGTGAGCTGCAGGGATCCCCGCACCGCCAGGGCGGCGTTGCAGACCAGGGTTTCCGTCAGCTCCATCATGGTGTGGTAGTCGGCGAAGGCTTGATAGGCCTCTAGAGAGGTGAACTCCGGGTTGTGGCGGGTGGAGATGCCTTCGTTGCGAAAGACCCGCCCAATTTCATAGACTCGCTCGATCCCGCCCACCACCAGCCGCTTCAGGTGCAGCTCGGTGGCAATGCGCAAGTAGAGATCCAGATCCAGGGCGTTGTGGTGGGTAACAAAAGGCCGCGCCTCCGCCCCGCCGGGGATCACCTGCAACACTGGCGTCTCAATTTCCACAAAACCTCGCTCTTCCAGAGTCTGCCGCAGGGAGCGGATGATCTGGGCGCGGTCGAGCAAGGTCTGCTTGACCTCAGGGTTGACGATGAGATCGACGTAGCGCTGGCGGTAGCGTTTCTCCACATCCCGCAGGCCGTGCCACTTGTCCGGCAGCGGCAGCAGGGCCTTGGTCAGCACTTGGTATTCATCCACCCGCACCGACAATTCCCCTTTTTCGGTACGCTTCAGGCAGCCCTTGGCCCCCAGCCAATCGCCAACGTCGATGAGCTTGTCCAGGTTCTTGAAGGCCAGCTCCCCCATCTGCTCCGTCAGCCGTTTCTTGTCTAGATAAAGCTGAATGGTGCCGGAGCGATCCTGAAGGGTAAAGAAAGCCAGCTTGCCCATGACCCGCCGCGCCCGGATCCGCCCGGCCACCGCCACCTGCACATCCTCCCGCTCGCCGCCGGGCTCTAGGTCGGCAAATTGCTCCTGCAGCTCGGCAGCCAGATGGGTAACAGGAAAAGAATAGGCATAGGGCGGGATCCCTTGTTCCCGCAGGTGTTGGGCTTTTTCCAGGCGGGCGGCCCGTTGGGCGGCTTCGCTGCTGCTGGGGAGAGTGGACATGGCGGTGGATAGGCAATGGACAATGGAAGCCCCGTTAGGGACGGGATTTTTCAGGCTGCCGGCGGTGCGATCGCGTTAGCGGGACGGAGTCCTTTCGCGTTAGCGGGACGGAGTCCTTTGCCGTGGGAACGCAGCAGCTCCAAAAGGGCTTCGGCCCGTTGGCGTTCTGCCTCAGCGCGCTGTTGTTCCAGAGCAGCCTTTTCTTCGCCGGTGGGCAAAACCTGCCCCTCCCGATCACACCAGCGTAGCCATTCGGTATTCACGACCTCAAAGGATCGCTGCCAGAGGGTTAAGCCCAGCCCGATCGCGTTAGCGGGACGGAGTCTTTTCGCGTTAGCGGGACGGAGTCCTTTGTCCTCCAGCCAGGTGGACGCGAAGGGGACAAACTCACCCCCCCGCCGCTGAAAAAGGGCCAGAGGGGATCCCTGCAGTTCCCTTAGTTGCCGCAAGGGAGAGGCTACGCCCGCTGTGCGATCGTAGACCGCGTAGTAGCTGACGCCGGCGCGGGCATAGTCTTTGCGTTTGCGGCCCAGCTCTTCCCCTTTGCGCTTGGAGACAATCTCAATGACCACATCCGGCGGCTTACCCATCTCCCAGACCAGGTAGGTGCGATCTTCCTTGCGCTCAAAGCTGGCGGGGGGAGCCACCTCCAGGCTGAGCGTCACATCGGGCATCAGGGGGGGCAGTTTGAGGGCAGAGAACAGGCCAATATTGGCTGTGGCCAAAAAGGGGATCAGCTCCCCCGTGTCTTCGGCCTTGGGCTGGAAGGAGGCGTAGAGAGCGCTGGTGAGCAGGCGCTGCAGCTTTTTGGAGAGAATGCTGTCCGCGGGCTCATCATCCTCGATGACCAGGTCGCTGTTCGCGCAGCGGGTGTAGCCTTTATCCGGTGGCGGAGGAAATGCCGTCTCTGGCATCGAGGGCTGGACTGGGCTGGAGGGTGCGGAAACCATGCTCACCGGGATCCCTTGCTGGTGTTGCTAACTACGGACTAGGGCTCAGCTAAGGCTGCTGAGCTGTTTGCCCAGCAGGCGTAGCCTTTTTCGAGGGTAACAAAAGTTTTCGGGAACATGATGGACATGCCACCGAAGCAGCGGATGCCGATCGCGTTAGCGGGACGGAGTCCAATCGCGTTAGCGGGACGGAGTCCTTGCTTGGCCTTTGGAGATAGGCGCAGCAGAGCCCAGCAGCCGGCGACGGGTGGAAGGCAAGGGGATGTTCACTCTGCGCTCTGGGAACCGGGCACAGCCACCAGCAGGGCTTCCAACACCCGCTGCACCCGACTCAGGCGCAGGCCGTGATCCGACAACACAGGGCTGTTGGGGATGATGGCGTGGCGAAACCCCAGTTTGCTGGCTTCTTTCAAGCGCTGCTCCAACTGGGCCACCGGGCGCACCTGCCCCCCCAGTCCCACCTCGCCAATCAGGACTGTAAAAGGATCCACTTGGCGATCCCGGAAGCTGGCGGCCACGGCCACTGCTACCCCCAAGTCGGCAGCTGGCTCGGCTACCTGAATGCCGCCGGCAGAGGCGATGTAAGCATCGTATTTGGAAAGCGGGATCCCCACCCGTTTTTCCAGCACGGCCAAGATCTGCAAAAAGCGGTTGATTTCAATGCCGGTTGAGGTGCGGCGGGGGGAACTGTAGCTGGTGGGGCTGACTAGGGCCTGCACTTCCACCACCAAGGGGCGGGTGCCCTCGCAGGCAACGATGGTGGCTGTTCCGGGCATGGCCTGATCCCGGCTACTCAAAAAAAGCTGCGAGGGGTTCTCCACCTCCACCAAGCCAGAGGCGGTCATCTCAAAAACACCCATTTCCTGGGCTGCCCCAAAGCGGTTTTTGACGGCGCGCAATAGGCGGTGGCTTTGGAAGCGATCCCCCTCAAAGTACAAGACCGTGTCCACCAAATGCTCCAGCACCTTCGGCCCGGCCAGGGATCCGTCTTTGGTAACATGGCCTACAATCAGCAGAGCCACCCCCAGTTTTTTGGCCAGCCGCATTAACAGGCCGGTGCATTCCCGCACCTGGGAAACGGATCCCGGCGCCGAGGTGAGTTGCCCCCAGAAGATGGCTTGAATGCTGTCGATCACCGCCACCTGCGGTTGCAGAGCCTGGATCTCCGCCACGATGGCCTCCAGGTCGGTCTCGGCCAAGAGGTAGAGCTGCTCGCTTTCCACCCCCAGCCGCTCGGCGCGTAGCTTGATCTGCTGGGCTGATTCTTCCCCCGACACGTATAAGATGGGCCCGCTCTTGGCCAGGTGGGCAGCGCTCTGCAGCAGCAGGGTGCTCTTGCCAATGCCCGGATCCCCGCCAATCAACACCAGGGATCCCGGCACAATGCCACCTCCCAACACCCGGTCAAACTCGCCATAGCCGGAGGAGAGGCGAGGGTGGCGATCTGAGGAGACCTGGGAGAGGGGGAGGGCCGACCGGGGGATCCCATTGGCGCGGTTGGACCTAGGAGCGAGGGCTTGGGCCCGTGGGGACTTGGCCGCTGGGGCGACGACCACTTCCGTCAGGGTGTTCCAGGCGCCGCAATGGTCGCAGCGGCCCAAAAACTTGGCATAGCGCTCGCCGCACTGGCTGCACTCCCAGACGGTTTTGGCCTTGGCCATAGCCGGGGACTCCTAGGCCTGGGGAGCAGCGGCGACAGGGAGGGGCACCTCCGACAAGACCAGGGATCCGCACTGGGCGTGGTGGCGCAGCAGATGGTCGCAGAGGACCAGGGCCACCATCGCCTCCACCATCGGCACTGCCCGCGGCAAGACACAGGGATCGTGGCGTCCCCGCGCCGCCAAAACCGTCTCTTGCCCATTGAGGGTGACGGTGTTTTGAGGCTGGCGAATGGTGGCAGTGGGCTTAAAGGCTACCCGCAGGACGATGTCTTCGCCGTTGCTGATGCCCCCCTGGATGCCGCCGGAGCGGTTGCTGCGGGTGCGCCAGCCGCCGGGGGTCATGTAAAACTCGTCGTTGTGCTGCTTGCCCGTCAGGTAGGTGCCGGCAAACCCCGAGCCAATCTCAAACCCCTTGCTGGCTGGCAGGGACATCACCGCCTTGGCCAAGTCGGCCTCCAGCTTGTCAAACACCGGGGATCCCAGCCCGCGCGGCACCCGGCGGGCTACACACTCCACCACTCCCCCCAGCGAATCCCCTTCCCGCGCCGCCTCCTCAATTTTTTGGATCATGGCCGCCGCCGCTTGGGGATCGGGGCAGCGGACGATGTTGGCCTCCACCTGCTCTGCAGTTACCGAGCTGGGATCCACCTGGGCTTCCACGTCTTTTACCCGCTGCACGTAGGCCAGGATCTCCACCCCTGCCGCTAGGCGCAGGATCTTCTTGGCAATGGCCCCGGCAGCCACCCGGCCAATGGTTTCTCGCGCTGAGGCCCGTCCGCCCCCCTGCCAGTTGCGGATGCCGTACTTGGCCTGGTAGGTGGCATCGGCATGGGAAGGGCGGAAGGTGGTGGCCATCTCCTGGTAGTCCTGGGGGCGGGCATCTTGGTTGCGCACCAGGATGTGGATGGGGGTGCCCAGCGTAAAGCCCTGAAAAACCCCGGAGAGGATCTGGCAGCGATCCGCTTCCTGGCGGGGCGTCGTGATGGGGCTCTGGCCAGGACGCCGCCGATCCAGCTCTGCCTGAATGTCGGCCTCGCTCAAGGGCAGCCGCGGCGGGCAGCCATCCACCACCACCCCCACCGCCCCCCCGTGGGACTCGCCATAGGTGGTCACGCAAAACAGGACACCGAAGGAGTTGCCGTTGGCCATGGGATCCCCAAGCAAGAAGCCGTTACTCGCAGGCGGCTGGGAGAGACTGTTTTCTATTCTGCACTAGGGGAGTGGCGGGCAGTGCGGTGCAGCTGGCGGCAGCCGGCAATTCCCCGCAACACCAGGTGGGGATCCCAGCGCAGCTCTGGGTCAAGCGGGCCCAAGTGAGGGTGGAGCCACTTCCCATCCCCGCCGGTCAGCAGCAGGGGGCCTTGGGGAAAGCGGCGACGCCAGTCGGCAATGAACTCGCGCAAGCCAGCCAAGAGGGTGTGGAGGATGCCGCTGCGGATGGCAGCCACGGTGTCGTTGGCCCAGCGAGGGGGCAAGGGATCCTGCGGATCCCACTGCACTTTGGGCAGCAGGGCTGTGTGATCAGCCAACGCCTGCGCCTGCAACCCCAGGCCGGGCAAGATGGCCCCTCCCACCAGGGATCCTTCAGAGTCAGCTCCTGTGAGGGTCAGGGCAGTACCCGCGTCGATGACCAAACAGGGCCAGCCGTAGTGGATCCCGGCAGCCCACAGGGCCAAGGCCCGATCCAGCCCCAACCCCGGGTAGGGATCCCGCAGCGGCACCTGCGACAGCTCCAACTGATGCACCCAGGGCGATGCTGGCGGCAGGGGGGCAGAGCCCACAGGAGCCAGCCACAGCTCTGTCTGCTGCGGCCAGGACAAGGGCTGGTGAGCAGGAAACCGCTCCACCTTCACCAGGGTCTCCTCCACAAACCAACCCCAGCGCACGTGAGTGTTGCCCAGCACGGCTGCCAGCCACTCACGACAACAGTGCGAAGCGTTGAGATCTGCCCCCTCCTCAAAACTCATGCAACAGCTCTGCCTCCACGCGAAACAGCTCCACCGGCTGGTCGGCAGGGATCCCGGCCAACCTCTTAGCGGTAGCAAGCTGCCATTCTGTCGTCAAAGCCTCTCCCGGCAGCAACACCGCTCCCCGGGTTCCAGAGCGGACAAATAGGCCCATGCGGGTGGGATCCACCTGCTCCACAGCGGCAAAAGGACTCCGTCCCGCCGACGCAATGGGCACCACCCGCCGCACAATGGCTACCTGAATGGAGGCCGACTCCAGCTCCCCGGGTTGCAGAGGTACGTAGCGCCAATCGCGGGTGACTGCCCCCACCGCCGCCCGGATGGTGGCCCTGACCAGGTCCTCGCCGCTGGGATCCAAGCTGCCCCAGCAGCCACGGGGCCGACCCTCTGTACTCACCGTTACAAAAACCCCCGCAGAGCGCCGCCAGTGGGGCGGGATCTCCTCTGGAGGTGGCAGCACCTGGCCGGTGGCGAAGTAGTAGGCAATGGCCTGACGCGCCAGTGCCGGCAGGGTGTCAGGGAGAGGTTGTCGCCGGCTGGGAGAGGGGATCCCTTCTGAACCGGACTCCGTCCCGCCAGTGCGATCCCGTAAGCGGTGCGAGGCACCCATGGACTCCGGCGGAGGAACAGGGGCAGTTGTCTCAGAAGGCTGCGGCAGGGATCCCGTCCACAAGCCCAGCCCCGCAGCCAGGAGCAGGCCGATCGCGTTAGCGGGACGGAGTCCTTGAAGACCCAGCAATCGAACCGTGAAGTGAACTCGGCAGGTGAACACCCAAGAGAATCCCGTTGGTGGTCACAACAACCGTACTCTAAAAGCTACGCCCTCTCTGCTGCAAATACTTGAAAACGGTGTTCAAATCCTTGTCGCCGCGCCCAGAACAGTTGACCACCACCCGCTGCTGAGGGCCGATCGCGTTAGCGGGACGGAGTCCTTGCTGCGGGGCCAGGGTTTTCAGATAGGCCAGAGCGTGGGCTGTCTCCAGGGCGGGGATGATCCCCTCCAGGCGCGACAGCAGCAGCAGCGCTTCCACCGCTTCGTCGTCAGTAACCGCGTAGTACTCGGCCCGCCCGATTTCTTTTAGGTAGCTGTGCTCGGGCCCTACACCGGGGTAATCCAAGCCGGCGCTGATGGAGTGGGCCTCCTGCACCTGCCCTTCTTCATCCTGCAGTAGGTAGCTCATGGCTCCATGCAGGACTCCAATCCGACCGCGGTTGAGGGTGGCAGCGTGGCGGGGCGTGTGCAGCCCTTCTCCGGCGGCTTCGATGCCGATCAGTCGCACCTGGGGATCCCGGACAAACTCGTTAAACAGGCCCAGGGCGTTGGATCCACCCCCCACACAGGCCAGCAACACATCCGGCAGCCCTCCCCATTTTTCCTGGCACTGCTGCCGCGTCTCCTGGCCAATGACATCGTGAAAGGCCCGCACCAGCTTCGGGTAAGGGTGGGGCCCCGCCACCGTGCCGATGACGTAGTGGGTGGTCTCCACGTTGGTTACCCAGTCGCGGATGGCCTCGGAGAGGGCGTCTTTGAGGGTGCGCGTGCCCGATTCCACTCCCCGCACCTCAGCGCCCAAAAGGCGCATCCGCTGCACATTGGGGGCCTGCCGCTCCATATCCAGCGCCCCCATGTAGATGACGCATTCTAGGCCAAAGCGGGCGCACACGGTTGCCGTGGCCACCCCATGTTGGCCGGCGCCAGTCTCGGCAATGATCCGCCGCTTGCCCATGCGCACCGCCAGCAGCACTTGGCCAAGGGCGTTGTTGATCTTGTGGGCGCCGGTGTGGTTGAGATCTTCCCGTTTGAGGTAGATCTGCGGGCCGCCGTAGTATTCGGTTAGCCGCTGGGCAAAGTAGAGGGGGCTGGGCCGCCCAACAAAATCCCGCAGCAGGCTGTGAAACTCGGCGCGAAAATCGGGATCCCGCCAGTGATGCTCAAAGGCTTCCTCCAGCTCCGTTAGGGCGCTCATCAGGGTTTCCGGCACAAACCGACCCCCAAACGGCCCAAACCGCCCCTGGGGATCCGGACGCACTTGAGGGTCAAGGGGATCCAAAACACGAGGGGAAAAAGCAAAAGAAGCTGAGGTCATGGCAGAGTCCGTCCGGGCCTTGTAGCCTGCAACTAGAGAGAGGCTTTCCCATTCTACAGAAGGAAGGGGCGATGACCAGTCTCGCCTCTCTTCTTCTGCCGTGGGATCCCGAAAAGTTGTTTTGAACAAGGGTCTTCCCAGGATTTTTAAGATAAGGCCGTCCGATTTTGAGGCGGCCTTATGGACAAGCATCTGCAAGAGTTGCTCCAGCAAGAAGATCAAAAGCGCAGAGATGAAGAGGTGCGGCGCACCTATGCCCTTTCTCAAAAGTCCGAGGGGATGGTGATCCTTCTGTCTATTCTGCTTGCCTTCGGAGCCTACCTCTACACGCGGCGGTGGAAAGCTTTGATGGTTTTTCTGGGCTGGTGTTTCTTCCTTGGCGTGTTGTTTAGCGACGACGAGGGAGAGGTTTCCCTACCCGGACTGTTTCTGGCCTCCACCTGGGCAGCAGTAGACAACTGCGGCGCTATCCAGCGGGCAAGAGAAGAAATTGAACGGCTGCGCTCCGGCCAAAACCCTGATGTTGATCGGCAAACTTAAACTTGGTCGACAAAACAAAATAGTGGCCCAAAAATCGGTATTTTATTTCAAACTCTCGAAAAAGATGCTATACCTACTATTTCAAGTGGCACCCAGATACAAGCGGCGCAACCGACCCATTCTCAACGGCAGTGAAACTTGGATTCCTATTCCCTTTGTCTTTTGGGAAAGAGCTTGGACAAACCAAATTCTGTCCCCCTAGGAGAGGGGCTGGAGGTGAGAGAGCTTAGGATAGCTACAGATTAGAGCAATCAAAACCATGAAGTCTGCTGCTCGCCTAGCTTGTCTGCTTGCCGGACTGATCCTAGGAGCGGGGATCCCCGTCATTGCTCCCGCCCCCGCCCTTCCCGTTGCCCAAGCCGGTTTCCGGCCCTATCTCAATGCCCGCTTTGGCTACCGCATCGACTACCCGGCAGACTTCATTCCGCAAGGGGAATCGGACAACGGCGATGGCCAAGTGTTTCTCGGTCAAGACGGGGCTGAGCTGCGGGTTTGGGGTGGGTACAACATTTTTCAAGCAACGCCCGCCAGCGCCCTGCAGGAAGAACTTCGCCGCAGCCGGGAAAACCAGCGCCAGGTTACTTACCAAACCGTTGGCCGGGATTTCTTCGTGGTCTCCGGCTACGAGGACTTTGGCCAGCGGATTTTCTATCTCAAAAAAATCGTCCGTCCTTCCCTGCAGGCTGGCTTTGAATTCGTGTATCCGGCCAACCGGCGTGACCGTTATGACCGGGATGTGGAAGCCATAAGCCGTTCCCTGCGCCTTGCGGATCCCTGAGCTAGACCCAAGTTGGGGCATGATCGTAGGGATCCCTGGCAAAACCCAATGGCCGAGAGACCGCTGGATAGTTGGCTGCAGGAACGCATGCGGGTTGTTGGCCTGTCTTCTTGGCGGGCTTTACAGGCCCAGGCCGGGATCAGCCGCCGCGCCCTTGATCAGGTGCGCCAGGGGAAGTGGGGATCCCTGCGCCTGGAGCAACTGCAAAAGTTGGCTGCCGCCCTGCAGTGGGATTTGGGATCCCTGCTGCGCCTCAACGGGAATGACAAAATGGGAGCCACCGATTCCTCAGAAGTCCTCTTCTCTCTGCTGCAGCCGTTGCTCACCAGCTACCCCACCGTCCGCCAGATTGCCCAGCGCAAGCCCGATTGGCCGGCCCAAAACGTGACAGCTCTGTTTCGCTCCTTAGACGCTCTGCTGCAGCGCTGGGGGTATGAGCCCATCGGCAACCCCCTTGAATCCGTCCCCTTCGATCCGCAACGGCATCAACCGGATCAGCTGGATATTCAAAAGGGGGATCCCGTTTACATCCGCTTTGTCGGCTACCGCCGCGGTGACCACATCCTTTGCCCAGCCAAAGTCAGCCGTTCCCTGCCTGGAGGATTGAGCTGATGGCACCTGCCCCCAAAGCGACCCTAGCCATTGATTTTGGCACCAGCAACACGGTGGTGGCAGTTTGGGATCCCGCCCAAGCAGTGCCCCGTCTCCTCACTCTTCCCGGCCTCTCTCGCCCAGACCACTCGGCTATTCCCAGCTTGGTCTACGTGAAGGGAAAAGGCCAGCTCCTGGTGGGGGAAACCGTGCGCGCCGGTCGGTGGGGGGCAGTGGATCCGCAACGGCTGTTTCAGGGGTTTAAGCGGGACTTGGTGGCGGAGTTTGTCCCTCCGCCGCGAGTTCTAGATGGAGAGCGCTACGACGCCGAGAGGGTGGCCCAAGCTTTTTTGCAGACGGTGATGGAAGCTGTCCCGAAAGAACACCTGCAGCCGCAACAGCTGGTGTTCACCGCCCCTGTCGGCTCTTTTGAGCGCTACCTCAATTGGCTGCGGGGAGTGGCCAGTGCCTGTGGCTGGGATCCCGTTCAAATTGTCGATGAAGCCACGGCAGCAGCCCTGGGCTATGCGGTTGGCCAGCCGGGATCCCTAGTGCTGGTGGTGGATTTCGGCGGCGGTACCTTGGATCTCAGCTTGGTGCGCACCCTCGCTCCCCAAGCGGGTAGCCCTGTCCTCAAAGCGGAGGTGATCGCCAAGGCCGATGCCTATGTGGGCGGGGTGGACATCGACATTTGGATTGCCGACTACCTACTGCAGCAACTGGGGCTAAGCCGACAGCAAATTGGAGCTCTGGGCTGGCTCAACCTCCTGGAGCAGGCGGAACAGCTCAAGATCGCCCTTTCCACTCAGATGGAAGCGGTGGGCAGTTGGTTTGACGACGAAGCCCTCACTGCCCATGAGTTGAAGTTAAGCCGGCAGGAGCTGGAAGAGATCCTAGAAGCTCGTCAGCTTTTGGATCAAATCCGCCAGTGCCTAGACGACGTTCTCCTCACCGCCCAGGCGAGGGGATTGGGCAAGAACCAAATTGAGCAGGTGCTCTTGGTAGGAGGCAGCTCCCAACTGCCAGCAGTTCAAGAGCTGCTGCGCTCCTACTTCGGCAAAAAGAAAGTGCGCTGCGAACGCCCCTTCGATGCTGTGGCCCTGGGCGCCCTGCAGGTGGGCCGCCAGGTGAAGCTGGAGGATCGCCTGCACCACAGCTATGCCCTCCGCCTCTGGGATCCCTTGCAGAAAAGCTACATCTACTACCCCCTCTTCGAACAGGGCAGCCCCTATCCCTGCCGACGGGCTGAGCCCTTGATCCTGCAAGTGGCCAACGACGGACAAACGGAGATTCGCCTAGAGGTGGGAGAAGTGGCCCAGGTAGTCCAGTCGGAAGTGGTTTACGACGAGCTGGGGCGGATGAGCAGCCGGCAGCTCACCCGGCAAACCGATTTCCGGTTCCTGGCCCCTCTCGGATCCCCAACCGTTCGCGCTACTTCGACGGAGTCATCACCAATTTGTCTGGCCCGTTTGCAGCCCCCTGGCCGCGTGGGAGAGGATCGCCTTCGCGTCGAATTTGCCATTGATAGCTCGCGGCGCTTGTTGGTCACCATCACCGACCTGCAAACTCAGGCGCTCTTGGCAGAGGCCCAGCCTGTAGCCACCTTGAGTTAAGAGACGAAAGTAGAGAGAAGAGAGCGTCTTCACTGCAACGGAAGACAAAGAAAGCAATGTAAAGGGCACGACATGGCCACGATTCCCAACTCTCATCTCCCCTTGTGAGAGAGGGGTCGGGGGCTTGAGGAGAGTAGAGAGCGGTTGCGCCGACGGCGTGGGGTCTCAGGGGAAGGATCTCAATCATTGTATTGATTATTGATTGAGAATGGCTGCATATCCAGTGATCTCTGTAGCGACTTGATGAATAATCTGAGCGATGGGATATGAATCTGATTTGCGTTTAACTACACTTCTTCTCTTGAGCTACCTTGGGAACAAATCTTGCTCTTGTCACCACCGCCCCATTTTGCCCGTCCTCCCCTCGACTTTATTCCGCCCGCCTATAGCGCCTGGGTGCTACGGCTCGTCCACGGGATCCTGCCCCTGCTCTTGCGGGTGAGGGTGCGGCGCTGGCTTCCTTCCGGCATTGCCAAAATCGAGGCCACAGGGGCGGAGATCTTGGCGCGGCTCTACCACCAGTTCCAGGAGGGTCAAATTCGCCTAGTCCTGGCTTTCCGACATGTGGAGGTGGATGACCCGCTGGTGGGCCTGTACGTTCTATCTCGCCTGGTGCCCGAAGCCGCCCGTCGACAAGGGATCCGCCTTCGAGAACCCCTTCACGCCCATTTTCTCTACGACCGGGGCATGCCCCTCTGGGGAGGGGAATGGCTGGGGTGGCTGTTGTCTCGCCTGGGCGGGATCCCTATACGCCGCGGTCGGAGGGTGGATCGGGTGGCGCTAAAGGCGGCCCGGCAACTGCTCCTGGATGGGCAATTTCCCTTTGCAATCGCCCCAGAAGGAGCCACCAACGGCCACAGCGAACGGATCAATCCCCTGGAACCGGGAATGGCTCAGCTGTGCTTTTGGTGCGCCGAGGACCTGGCCAAAGCTGGTCGCTCAGAGACCGTCATTTTGCTGCCCATTGGCATTCGGTACTACTACACGGATCCCTCCTGGACGAAGCTGGAGCGCCTGCTGGCGCGCCTTGAGCACTTGAGTGGGTTGACGCCTCCGAAGCCAGAGCCAAGATCCTCCAGGAGCCCCAACCTTCGCTACACCCAGCGGATCTGCCGCCTAGCCCAGCATCTCCTGGGACAACTGGAAGCCTTCTACGACCTACCTCCTTTTGTCTCCGAAAGAGATGATAAAGAGCCACCGCTAGAGCAGAGGCTAGCCCCTGGCCACTTCAACGCTCGCCTGGGGCGGCTGCTCCACAAAGCTCTGGAAACTGCGGAGACCTACTTCGGCCTATCTCCCCAGGGGGATTGGAACAGCCGTTGCCGCCGCATTGAAGAAGTCGCCTGGATCCAGATTTACCGAGAAGAATTGCGGCATCCTGGATCCCTGTCTCCCCTGCAGCGGGGGTTGCTCGACTGGAAAGCCCACCAGGCAACGCTCTACCTGCAGCACATGCGCTTGGTGGAAAGCTGTGTAGCCGTCCAGGAAGAGTATTTGCTGAGCAAACCCTCTTTTGAGCGGCTGGCAGAAACTGCCCTCATTCTATTTGATGTGCTGGCCCGCCTTCGAGGGGAATCCTACCCAGCCCGCCCTCGCCTAGGCTGGCGGGGGGTTCACGTGACCGTCGGGGATCCCATCTCCGTTAGCGAGCGGTTAGAGCGGTATTGCCGAGGCCGCCAGGAAGCCAAACAGGCGGTGACCGAGCTAACTCAGGATGTTTTTTCTTTCCAATTTCTTTCTTTTTCCTTTCCAATTTCTAGGGATCCCCCAAGGGGGGAACCAGCTTAGGTGAGAAGCCTGGCACTACTGCCGAGAGACTGCTGAAAGATAAACCACCTTCCCATCATAGAACAGAGCTGAGCCTTGGTCGCCCCGCTGGGACTCTGCTCGGTACTCCCAGCAGCAATAGGAACTCACTGTGGTTTTCCACAACCAGGTGAGGTACTGCTCCGGCCTCGCTCACCTCGGTGATGGTTGCTTCCTGGGTTTGCAGATCTGGAAGGCGATAGGCAACTTCCTGCTCCCCCTGAGAAAAGAGAGGGAAAACCTGGAAACTGCCCTCTTGAATGGGATCGCCTATACGCAGGGTTGGAAAGTTAAGGCTGGCCATCGACTCCTCCTTCTTAAAACTTAAAAGGGTGTTGCAGAAGCTGCCCTTCCCCTTGTTGGCTTGGGATCAGCTCGCCGGATCCTGCTCCAATCTAAAGTCCTTTGGAAATGCTCCCTTCCTAAAAAAAAGAGGTGAGGGGACAGCCTTCGCCTTTCGGGACTCTGGTAGCGCGGATGGAAATCATCCTGACCAAAAGAGAGGGATCCCAAAAAAGGGATCCCTGCCTCAATATCTGGGGTTGATCTCTAGCCTGAAATAATTGAAATTAATCAGCACTAGTGAGTATCAAAGCACTCCGGGACTAGTCCCGCTCAATGTACAAAAAAAGCACTGCCATGCCCACTGCAGGAAGCAGCCAACCAACAATGGGGATAAAAATCCAAGGAAGATAAGCAGCAGCGTAAGAACCGGTCATGATTTTGCTCCTCTCAAGTGACTTGACAAACTTGACAACTAATTCACCAGCCCTCGAAAGATGGCGTCGATCCCGGCAAAGTTCTCCAGCAGGAAATAGGCAGCGAACACGCCACCCATACCTCCCAAGAAAAATCCTGCCGTCAGATCCCCCCAACCCCGAGCTGTAGCCAGAGGAGCGGCCCCCGGTGTTTCTGGCTTGTTTCCGAAGGTAACGCTGCCATAGGCCGACATGCAGGCGGTTCCCAGCAGCACAATCGCCATCGCCGTAACCAGCCCGCCTAAGTTAGCTGCCTCAGGGTAATCCCGCAGCGGCCCCAGCACAATTTCTGGCCCTACCAAGAAATAGCCATGGGCCAGCCCAATTTCTAGACCCCGCAACAGCGGCGATAAGCCAGGACGGTTGATGGGGAGATTGTTGATGAACAGACGGGTGACAGGAGAATCGCTGATGGGCGTCGAAAGATGCCCCTCGCAGGGATCGTCGTTAAAGGTGCGAATGTAATCCATGTCCGAATGTCCTGCCTGGAATTTTGCGATTCATTCTACGGGGCCTAAGTTACCCTCTCGGCAACCACCACCCGGATCGTTAAAAAAGTTCATGCTCGCTTAACACAGAGATAGCTCTTCTAAATAAGTTTGAGACATAAGTTTGAGACATTCCCTCGCAGAACCTGTCCTCAGCAATTCGCGCTCTTGCCCATGATCCCTGACCTGCTAAAGCGAACTTCACCCTCTCCAGGGGGAGAAGAGAGAAGTCCAGATTCACCGCCTGGTTGTAACCAGTGGTGAGGAATAGCGGCAGCTTTTTCGGACTGTGTATTGAGTATTAAGTTGAGTATTTAAGGTCTGCAATGAAGTGGGATCCCTGCTGGGCAAGGGATCGATATTGCGCTGTGGTAGGTAGCCCCGAAAAAAGTGGTAGATACACTGGCCATGGGTCAACAAAGCCTAACTGAATTCGGCTAGGTCGTAAAAACCATGGGACCCTTTACCCCTACCTATTGGGGGCTACTACCAGACCGAAAACCTCAAACCTACAGACTAGAGCCTAGGCCCACATAGGAGCCATAGAAAAAGAGCCCAACTACCGTGATCACACCCAAACCGGCAACCACAGCCACTATCCACAAAGGGATCCTTGCTTGACTGGTCATAGCAACTGGTCTCCAAAAAAGACAGAACTAGCAGCAATTACATCCTCAGTAAACTTAGCAAAGGGGAGCAAGGGCTAGCCAAAAGCCAGCATTGTCCCCTGCGCTCTTTCCCAACTCCAAGAGCAGAGTGTGATCCTGGCCTCAGTTGAGAAAATAGCTGGAGAACAACAGCCCAACCACAAACACCAGCAGCAAACCCAAGTAAAGGGAAGTGCGGTTTAGCTCGACAGGTTGGGAGTTGGGATTCCTTTCGGGTTGATCAGCCATTGGGTTCACCGTTGAATAAACTGCATTGCAGCAATAGCTCCCAAGAAGAAAACAGTTGGGATCGCCAAGGTATGTACCGCCAGCCAACGGACGGTAAAAACAGGGTAAAAAACGGGTTCATCAGATTTAGTGGCCATAGATATCACCCTACGCAAAAAGCTCAATCAACTTACAAATTGCAACAACGAATAGTCCACTTACCCACGGGCACTCCTAGCGAGTCAGCCTCTCCAGCTCCTCCAGAGCATTGAAGCGATCGCTAACGATCGGCAACTCCTGGCGCTCTGCCGTGAAATACTCATTGGGGCGCGGGGTGCCAAAAATATCATAGGCCAGGCCAGTGCTCACAAAAAGCCAGCCTGCCAAAAACAAAGCGGGAATGGTCAGGGCGTGAATAACCCAGTAGCGGACACTGGTAATGATATCGACAAAAGGTCGCTCTCCGGTGCTGCCAGCCATGAAACTCCTCCCTAGGGTAGGGGCAAAAGTGCTTTCTGAACTTTCTGAGTCTATAACACAATGATAAGGATTTGGATGCACAACTACAAGTTACGAGACCCTTGCTTAGGCCCTTTGCTGTCAAGCCGGATCCCGTCTTGCATAGGTAAAATCTCCTAAGGGATCCCTGCGGCGAACCTTCTTACCCGAGTTTTCAGAATCTCACTGCCAAAGGGCGCAATCCCAAGGGGCATCGAGGGCTTGAGGATGGGGCGGAAGTTTGAGATAAGCTGGCCCTGAGGGGATGTTGTTGGAACAGGAGTGACAGCTATGCGGTGCTCGTGGCCCCTGGCTCTGAGCTTGTGTTGGACGCTGGGCTGGTCGGGTGTCAGCTTGCCGGCTTGGTCCCAAGGGGTGGAGCAGCAAGCCTCGCTGGCCTGGACCGACCCCTACGTGGCGGCTCTGGAACGTCAGACAGATGTGGTGATCACCCAAGAACCCCTGTCAGCCACCCTGACCCGTCTGGAATTGGCCCAGTGGCTGACGGAGTTTTTCGGCTACATTCCCAATCCCAACCAGGTGCAGGAGATTCGCGACCTGGAGCCCAACACCCCCGACTATTGGACTGCCCAAGCCGTGCTGCAGGCGGGGGCCATGCGCCTATACGAGGGCAACGAGTTTCGCCCGCAAGGGGATATCACCCACCTGGAAGCCCTGGCCATTTTGGTGCGGGCTCTGCAATTGCCTGCTCCCACCCAGGCCGACATTGAGCGCTGGATGGCTCTGTACACCGATGCGGCTGATGTGCCGGAGGTAGGGCGGGCTTTTGTGGCCATGGCAGGCGAGGCGGGGCTGCTGGTGAATGTGCCGGATCCGGCCCGTCTTCAGCCCAATCGGGTGCTGAGGCGAGCAGAAGGGGCAGTGTTGTTGCATCAGGCCCTGGTATATCGCGGTCAGCTTCCGCCCTTGCCACCCCCTGTGGCCCAGTTGCGTCCCTCCCCAGCCCGGGTGGCCGAGACTGTCCAACCCGAAATCTTCCAAACGCGGATCACTCCCGAGGGAGGAAGTGTTCCTGCAGGGGGAACCTTGACCATTGAAGCGCAGGCCACTCCCAACGGCAGGGCTACGGTTGATATCGGCGGCGTGGTTCAGGGTCTGCCGATGCAGGAGGTGCAGCCCGGCTACTACCGCGCAGTTTATAGCCTTGGTCCTCAGGATGCCGTCTTTGGCCCCGACATCAGTATTCAGTTGACCCTCAATGGCGTCAGTACCCGCGTTCAACGGCGGCTACCTCAACTGGCCTTGGGCAATGTTGCTCCTCCGCCAGTGGAATCAGTATTTCCGCCCCCAGCTCCTCTGCCGCAGCCAGCCCCTCTGACTGCAGCCAGCAATCGCTATCCGCGCATTGAGGCCATTCGCTTGGATCCCCAGCGCGACTTGGTGGAAGGGGACATTCTCACCATTGCCATTTGGGGGGAATCTGGAGGGATCGCCCAGTTTGATCTGGGGAATCTGGCCCTGAACCAGCCGATGCGGGAGGTACGACCCAACCACTACGAAGGCACCTACGTGGTAGCCCCCACCCACCAGGCCAACAATCCCACCTTGAGGATTGTGCTCACCAAGGACGGCCTCAGCCAGGAACATCGGGAGATTTTTCCTTTTTCCATCGATGGCTCCAGAGGAACCCGCTCCACCATTCAGCCGGTTTCCGCACCCGTCGCCACGGGACTGCCCCAGATTTTCAGTGTCACCACCAACAGCACCAATCTGCGCATGGGAGAAATTCTCAAAGTCACCATGCGAGGGGATCCGGGGGGGCGGGCTGCTTTTCGGATTATTGGGATAACGCCCGAAGTTGAAATGCGGGAGGTGGCGCCGGGCCTATACGAAACCCAGCAGCAGTTGCCCTTCAACATGCAGCCGGTCAACAACGGCATCATCGAGGTGATTTTGCAAAGAGGGGGCCAAAAGACCACCCAAACCAGCCCCTCGCCCATTACCATCGCCCCTTAGCTAGGATCCCCGAGAAGGCTAAACTGCTGCCTCAAAGGGATCGGCGCTGCGCTGGATCTGCGTAGAGAGCTTGGGGATTACCTGCAGGTTGAACTGTTGCTCGAAGACTTTTTTCTTCTCGTTTAAGCTCCACAACTCTAGGGCACAGTCGTCCTTGGGATGCCTGGGATCCAAAATCAACTCCATGCGGCGGGGGCCTTCTCCCAGGAGCTGAAAACGGCAGTGCAGGGCTTGAATGGCCTGCAGGCGGCGGCGATCCAAAGCACAGGCTATGCGCAGCAGGGGGCTCAGTTCCAGCACCACTTGGCGATCCCGCTCGTCGCTGAGGCGCTGGAAGTTCTCGTGCTTCTTCTTGGGGGGCGACTTGCGGTGGTAGCGGGCCAAGTTGGCGATCACCTCCACCTCTTCTTCGTTGAAGCCCAAGAGTTCTCCATGGCGGATCAGGTAGTAGGAGTGCTTGTGGTGGGCGGCATGGCTGATGAAGTGGCCGCAGTTGTGCAGCATGGCCGCCGCCCAGAGAAGAGCCCGCTCCCGGGATCCCCAGCCATGCAGGATGCCGCGGGTTTGATCGAAAAGGCTGAGGGCAAACTCGGCCACCCGCTCGGCATAGGGGATCTCCACCTGGTATTTTTCCGCCAGCTTGAGCACACTGCGCCGCCGCACCGAGCTGTGGTAGCGCAGCCGATCCTCAATCAGCCCTTGGCCGATCATCCAGTCCACGATCAGCCCTTCCCGCAGAGCCCGTTCGCAAAACTGGATCCGCTCCACCCCCAGCAGGGTCATCACTTCTTCCAAGATGACCGCCCCGGCTAGGATGATCTCCCCCCGCCTTTCCCCCAGGCCGGGCAGCTTTTGCCGTTCGGCCACCGTGAGGGAGCGCAGCTCTTTGATGTAGCCGCGCAGGGCTTCCAGGCTGAACTCATACCCCTGCAGGCGATGGGGGAGAGCGCCCAACCGACGGCGGGCATCCAACTGGGCCAGGCACTCGACGGTGCCAGAGGTGCCCACCAAAGGCAGGGATCCCTGTTGTTGTGAAGAGGCAAGGATCCGCTTCATCTGCTCGATGGGGGATTCCAGCATGCCGCGGATGTGCTGGCGCAGGGCTTGCAGTTCGGCAGAAGTGGGCGGGTCGTGGTGCAAAAAAGCCTGGGTCAGACGCACTGCCCCTACCTTGACGCTGCGCAGAAACTCCGGCTCTTGGCCATTGCCCAAAATCAGCTCGGTGGAGCCGCCACCAATATCCACCACCGCGTGCAGCCGGTTGTGGAACTCCATCGCCGAGAGCACCCCCAGGTAGATGCGGCGGGCCTCTTCCTGCCCCGAGATTAACTCCACCCGCAGGCCCAGCTCCCGTTCAATCCGCTTCAAAAACTCCAGCCCATTGGGGGCCTCGCGCACAGCACTGGTAGCCACGGCAACAATATCCTGCACCTGAAAGCTCTCAGCAATGCGGCAAAACCGCTCCAGGGCCACTCGGGCCCGCTCCATGGCTGCAGGGGTCAGGGCACCCGTCTGGTTGCAGTATTCCCCCAGCCGCACGGTGGCTTTTTCGCGGGAGATGATGGTAAAGCTGGGGATACGGGGATTGATGCGCACCACCACCATGTGGAGAGAGTTGCTGCCCACATCGATGGCGGCCAGAACGGGGGCCGCCCAAGATTCAGGACGAGAAGCCGGGCTGGTTTCGGAAACTGGGGGAGCAGAGGCGACAGGGCATTCCGTGAAGTCGGTGGGCGAAGAGATCATGGCTCGGGTAAGGGGGTCAACCCCTTTAGGATACTGTGTACTTTCCCCCCTTGTTCCGGGCCGAGTCGTGAGGTGAGGTTCGCGGTTGACTCGGCAAACAGGGGAATTGATTAGCTGGGGATCCCTGCCGTTCTCGCCCCAGCCTAAGATAGGGACACGGATATCCATTTCTTCACTGTTCTTTCTTTGTTGTCGAAGCAGGTTCCGATGTCTCAGCCAGCCGAATCACCTCAGAAGGCCAACAGCACCCTCAAACTGCTGCGCACTCACGAGTCTCCCAAACTGGAGCGCATCCGCCACACCACTTCCCATGTCCTGGCTATGGCGGTGCAAAAGCTGTTTCCCAAGGCCCAGGTGACCATCGGCCCCACAACCGACTACGGCTTCTACTACGATTTTGACCATCCCGAGCCCTTCACGCCGGAAGATCTGGATCGCATCAAAAAAGAGATGCAGGCAATCATCAAAAAGGGCCTGCCGGTGATCCGCGAGGAGGTGAGCCGTGAAGAGGCCAGGCGCCGCATCGAAGCCCTCGGAGAACCCTACAAGCTGGAGATCTTAGACAGCATTCCCGAAGGGGAGGTCATCAGCATTTACCACTTGGGGAATGAATGGTGGGATCTCTGTGCCGGTCCCCACGTGGAAAACACCCAAGAGCTCAACCCCAAAGCTTTCGATCTGCTCAGCGTGGCCGGCGCCTATTGGCGGGGGGACGAGACCAAGCCGCAGCTCCAACGCATCTACGGTACCGCCTGGGAGACCCCAGAGGAGCTGAAAGAATACAAGCGGCGGCTGGAGGAGGCCAAACGGCGGGATCACCGCAAGCTAGGCAAAGAACTGGGTCTCTTCCTGTTTTCCGATGAAGTGGGTCCGGGCTTGCCCCTTTGGACTCCGAAAGGAACTACCCTACGCTGGGTGCTGGAGGATTTTCTCAAGCAGGAGCAGCTCAAGCGGGGCTACCTGCCGGTGGTTACCCCTCATATTGCCCGTGTGGACTTGTTCAAGATCTCCGGCCACTGGCAAAAGTACCGGGAAGATATGTTCCCCATGATGGCGGAGAATGAGCAGGATCGCGCAGCCGAACAGGGCTTTGTCATGAAGCCGATGAACTGTCCTTTTCACATCCAAATCTACAAATCCGAGCTGCGATCCTACCGCGATTTGCCCCTACGATATGCCGAATTCGGCACCGTCTATCGCTATGAGCAATCGGGGGAATTGGGAGGTCTGACGCGAGTGCGTGGCTTTACGGTGGACGATGCCCACCTGTTTGTCCGGCCCGATCAGCTGGAGGAGGAGTTTCTTAAGGTTGTCGATCTCATTTTGGTGGTCTTCGACAAGCTTAAACTCAGAGATTTTCGCGCCCGCCTCAGCTTCCGCGATCCCAAGTCGGACAAATATCTGGGATCCCCTGAGGACTGGGACAGGGCCGAGAATGCCATCCGTCGCGCTGTAGAGAAGCTCTCGATGCCCCATTTTGAAGGGATCGGAGAGGCAGCCTTCTATGGGCCGAAGCTGGATTTTATTTTCCGCGACGCCCTGGATCGGGAGTGGCAACTGGGCACGGTGCAGGTGGATTACCAAAACCCACAGCGCTTTGATCTGCAATACGTAGCTGAGGACGGATCCCGGCAGCGTCCGGTGATGATCCACCGCGCTCCCTTTGGCTCGCTGGAGCGGCTGATTGGGATCCTCATCGAAGAATACGCTGGGGATTTTCCCTTCTGGCTGGCCCCGGAACAGGTGCGCATTTTGCCCGTTTCCGATCAGTATCTGGGCTACGCCACCCAAGTGCGGGATCAGCTGCGAGAGCAGGGGATCCGCGTCCACATCGATGCCGACAGCGATCGTTTGCCCAAAAAAATCCGCAATGCCGAGAAGGCCCGGATCCCCTTCATGCTGATCGTGGGGGAACAGGAACAAGCGGCAGGAACGGTGAGCGTGCGCCAGCGCCATGGACAGGAGCTGGGATCCCTGACGGTGGCAGACTTCCTGGATCAGGTGCAGGCGCTCAACTAGCCGGTTGCGGCAATGGAGGGCAGTGGAGTTTTCAGAACTTGAGGATCCCAGATGCCGGGGAGCTCAAGAAAGGGCCTGAATGTCCCTTTCTAAAGAAAAGCCAGCCGACGGCCGTGTTGACGGCCCGCCGCTATTCTGGCGGCAATGCCCAGAAGATCGTTGTGGGGCGGGAGCATGACTCTAGTCAATAATAAGCTCAACTATACTGAAAATAATGTATAATATGTTCAGTACGGATTACTACCAGTTGATCTTTCTGTTTACTTTCGAGTCTGCCAACATGGTAGCCAAAGCAAAGCAGAAAATTGGTAGTAAGACGACACGGAAACTGCGCTTTGGGTATTCTACTCAAAGCTTTGCGGGATACCGCCATTCTGTTTGGACTCCGTCCCGCTAACGCGAATGGAAACAAACAGAATGCTATCGCTGCATAGTTGAACAGTGATGTTCAGCAGTGTTCAGCGTAAATGTATCAGCTTTCCTGTGGATCCAAGGTGCTGGTGGCTGCCCAGCCGACGCGGGGGGTGGATGTGGGGGCCATCGAGGCCATTCATCGCCGCATCCTGCAGGCACGGGATCAGGGCATGGGGGTGCTGCTGGTATCGGCGGATTTGAATGAGGTGATCAGCTTGTCGGATCGCATTTTGGTGATCCATGAGGGCCGCCTGGTAGGAGAACTCAGGCCTGAAGAGGCCACCGAAGAGCGGATCGGGCTGCTGATGGGCGGGATCCAGCATTAGACGAGGCTGGGGGCAGCTTGAGAAGACCCTGCCGCCCGTTCTTGGGCTAGGGCTGCTCGCCGTTGCTCCAACTCTTGAGGAGAGATGCGCCCATAGGTCACGCTCATCTCGGCCAGCCGCTGGATCATGTCCTGCCGCAGCATGTCCTCGCGGTAGCGCCAGGCCCAGTTGTTCTCGGTGGTGCCGGGGAAGTTCATGCGCGCCTCTGCCCCCAGCCCCATCACATCCTGCAGGGGAATGATGGCCAGGTCGGCTACGGAAGAAAGGGCCAAGCGGATCAGATCCCAATGGATGCCCCCGGATCCCTGGCAGCCCAAATAGCGCAGCAGGTTTTGTTTTTCCCACTCCGAGCGATCCGGGTCATGAAACCAGCCCACCACCGTGTTGTTGTCGTGGGTGCCGGTGTAAACGACAAAGTTGCGCTCATAGGCATGGGGCAAATAGGGGTTATCGGGCCCAGAGCCGAAGGCAAAGAGCAACACCTTCATGCCGGGCAAGCCAAATTGATCCCGCAGTTGCAACACCTCCGGCGTAATGTTTCCCAGATCTTCGGCAATCACCGGGATTTCCCCCAACTTGTCGGCCAGGGCCTGAAAGAAATCTGCTCCCGGCCCTTTTTGCCACTCCCCTTCCACAGCCGTTTCCGCATCGCCCGGAATGGCCCAGTAGCTCTCGAAGCCGCGAAAGTGGTCGATGCGCACACAATCCACTTGCTTGAGAATGGCCTGCATGCGTTTGATCCACCAGTCGTAGCCACGGGCCTTGAGCACTTCCCAGTTGTAGAGGGGGTTGCCCCAGCGCTGCCCGGTGGGGCTGAAATAGTCCGGCGGCACACCGGCTACTTGTAAAGGCCGTCCCTGTTCATCCAGGTGAAACAGCTCCCGGTTGGCCCACACGTCGGCACTGTTGGGGGCAACGTAGATGGGCACATCCCCGATGAGCTGCACTTGATGCCGATGAGCATACTCCCTTAGGGATCCCCACTGCTGGGCAAACAGATACTGCCAAAACATCTGCTCGGTAATGGCATCGGCATAGCGATCGCGAGCCTCTTGCAAAGCCGGCGGATCCCGTCGCACCAAGGCCGGATCCCATTGGTTCCACTCTTGCTCGCCGTACACATCCTTGAGGGCCATGAACAGGGCATAGTCGGGCAACCAATCGGCTTCGGCAGCACAATAGGCTTGGAAAGCTTCCCAATCGGGGCCGGAAGCTTTTTCTTTGAAGGTTGCCCAGGCGCGGTGCAGCAGGCCCAGCTTGAAGGGGATCACGGTTTCGTAGTCCACCCGCTCGGCAGACCCGGCTTGGATCGTTGGCCATTGGGGCAGGTCCTGCCAACTGTCGGGCTCTAGCCAGCCGGCTTTTACCAACAGCTCCGGGCTGATGAGCAGCGGGTTGCCGGCAATGGAGGAAAAGCTCATGTAGGGGGAGTTGCCCCAGCCGGTCGGCCCAAGAGGAAGAACCTGCCAGAGGCGTTGGCCGCTCTCCACCAGAAAGTCCACAAAGCGATAAGCCGATGGCCCCAGATCGCCGATACCAAATGGCCCCGGTAGCGAGGTGGGGTGCAGGAGGATCCCACTGAGTCTGCCCATGCGCATGGCCAAGCCCTTTTGCCCTAGGTGGTTTCACCGCCTATGCTGTCACTTCTGGAGCCACGGTGGACAGCTCCAGACAAGACAAAATTAGAACAAAGTTAAAAAATGAGCAGGATCCAAGGCCAAGACGCGCTTTTCCCTCTGGCCAGGGGATCCCGTCAGGCCACCTCGGGGGCAGGGCAGGCTTGGGCGTACCAGTTGTAGAGACCATCGCCGGTGGTGAGCCAAGTATGAGGGCGAGATTGGATGTGCTGCAAGGCTTTTTTCAGGGATCCCATCCGCAGAGGCTGCCCGACAATAAAGGGGTGCAGGCCGATGGCCATGATGCGAGGGGAGCGTTCCCCATCTTGCCAGAGTTGATCAAACTGGTCGATGAGGGCCTGGGCAAAGGCTTCTGCCGACAGGCGGGCGCTCAGACAGAGGCTGATGTCGTTGGCCTCCAGGGTGTAGGGGATCCCCAAGAGGGGGCCGGCGGCAGTTGGGAACCAGTAGGGTTGGTCGTCGTTTACCCAGTCGGTGGTGTAGCGGATCCCGGCAGCCTTGAGCAGGTCAAAGGTGTTCTCGCTAACGGAAAACCCCGGCGTCAGCCAGCCCCAAGGGCGGGATCCCGACACCTTCTCCAAAAGGGACAAACTGCGCTCAATGAGCTCCTGTTCGACGTCACGGGCCAGGCCGCTGTGGCCGGTGGAGTTGTTCCAGCCGTGGGCCAGCACCGACCAGCCGTATTGGCGGATCCCTTCGATGATGGGGGGGTAAAGCTGCACCATTTCTGCATTCAAGGCGGCAGTCACCGGGATCCCCAGCTCGGCAAACAGCTCAAACAGGCGCCAAATGCCCACCCGATTGCCGTAGTCCCGCCAGCCATAGTTGGCGATCTCAGGGGAGCTGGTGAGATGGGGTTGAATGGCCGTGCCCAGCTTGCCAAAGGTGAAGTGCTCGATGTTCATCACCACGTACACAGCCACCCGCGCCTGATCCGGTAGGCTCGGCAGCTTTCGGTTGGGCAGAGCTGAGTAGGCAGGGGGCAGCATGTCCGCTCTCCAAAGCTTTGATGCTCACCAAGGGGGCAGGCTAGTCCTTATGATTTTCCTGAGGTCAAGGCCCGATGGCAAGCCTGCACTTCTGGAAGGGTGAATAGGCGACGAAAGGCGATCCCTGCTTCTCGGTAGCGGTCTTCTGCCCCTTCCAGCCGATCCACCAAAGCCAGGATCCCTTCCGCCCGGTAGCCGGCTGCCCGCACCCGTTCGACAGCCTTCAAAGCAGAACTGCCGGTGGTCACCACATCTTCCAGGATCCACACCCGACTGCCTGCCGGCAACTCCGGCCCCTCGATCCAGGCTTGCGTGCCGTGCCCCTTGGGCTCTTTGCGCACGATTAGGGCGGCTAGGTTGGCAGGCTCAGCCCTCAGGGAGGCCAAACTCACCGCCGTCACCAGGGGATCTGCCCCCAGCGTCATTCCGGCCACTGCTTCGGTTTCGAGCGGCAACAGCCGGTGCAGCAGGGATCCCACCCAATAAGCTCCTTGGGGGTGAAGGGTAACCGGTTTGCAGTTGATGTAGTAGGGGCTCTTCTGTCCAGAAGTGAGGGTAAAGGAGCCTTCTCGATAGGCCAGTTGGGCGAGGAGATACAACAGTTTCTCCCGCGCTTCCTCTGGGGAAAGGGTCAGGGGAGAGCAATCGAGAAGCAACACAGCAGGGATCCCCTTGGTTCAATGGCTGGCAAGAAAGATCACTCAGGACATTTCATTATGCGGCAAATCTCCACCGAATCCAATCTCCCGTTTTTCGGCTTCACGGGAGGGATCCCTGTCCCACAAAAGATACGCCTGTGTTGGCTGGGGTCGATGTTGCTAAAAAAAGCTGTAGCCTGCTGGATACCTGAAAATCTGTTCAAACAACCACCTGGGGCATCATTTGCTCAACCAACAGAAGCAGCGTGTTGGCAACAGAAGATGGCTCTTGAGCATTCAAAGTGGTGTGGGGAATCGCGCCATCTTGATTCCCCAAAATTAACAAAATGTCTTCTGGATCCCACGCATTGGGTTGATCGACGTGGGTGATCCCAATCACGCAGGGGGCACTTGTTCTCACCTTCATAAAAGATTGAATGGCTTGGGCATTGCGAAATTGACCCGGCAGGTGCGCGGGCACCAGGAGGACATAACCGTGAGCGCGCTTAATCAAAATATCCCACATAAAGTTAAAGCGAGACTGGCCGGGAGTACCGTAGAGATGCAGCCACATCTCTTCTTCCTCCTCTCCAATCCTCAAACGGCCAAAATCCATGCTTACCGTTGTGGTTTTCTTCAGTTCTGCCACCTCGTCTGTTGCTTTGCAATCGGTGTCTACTACCTCAATCTCGCTAATCGTGCGAATAAAGGTAGACTTTCCAGCTCCCACCGGCCCTGTTACAACAATTCGCAAGATATTTCCCATAAACTGGCCTCAGACTAAGCTCTAGCGACAAAGCTGAATAAAACTCGGGGGAGTGCACCGATGTGCCGCACGGGAGGTAAAGCTATCTCCAGGTTGCTTCTAAGATAATCTAAAAAAGATACCAACGCCAGCTCTGCTCCAGAGGGATCCCAGAAACTCAAGCACCTCAGCCCAAGAAGGTAGAGAAATTAAGCAAGTAGAGTAAGCAAGAGCCCACTCTAACTCAAACAACTCAAATTAAACTGTTGGCACCATTGGCAATTAACCGTTTGAATAAAGCCTCGCTCATGCCTGTTTCCTGTTGCATGGCGTTATAGGCCACCTCAAGGTAGGCTTGCTCAATAAAGGAGAGGTCAATCATACAGACCTTGCTCAAGCTGGTGCGCAACTGCTCAGGCTTGCCTTCTTTCACCAACCGCCGACTGACCTCCTGCACAACTGTGGCCATAGAAGGTACAACATGTTGGGGGCCGATGCCAACGCGCACATGAACTATGCCGATTTTCCAGCGGCGATCCGCATACTGGGGGCCCCAATTGTCCATGCCCGTAAACATTTCCTTGAACCAGTCGGCAAAGGTTTGGCCCAGCCGCTGCCGGTTGTGCTTGGCTATCACTGCCGCCATTTCGGCATCGCGATCCAGATAGCCGTAAAAGGCGTCTGACATTTCCGCCGCGATACTGCCGCCCCAGTCAGCACTTTGCTGCAAAACTTTCTTGTCATCATCTGTGAATTGCGTGCGCGAGATCAGGACTTGGAGCAGCTCAGAAGGTTTAATGGCCATACTTCCCTCAACGTCAGGACAGAATCAAAAACTTAGCCTCCACATTTGATTTTCTTACTTCATTGCCTCTGCAATGCTTGCCGCGACTCGCTTAATTTCCAAAAAAAGCAAGCCCTGCTTGACTTCATGGCTGGCAATTGTCAGCAAGACAGCATCGGGGCCACAACTGGTTAAAACCCCGTATCCTTTTTCCCCCTGTACAAAAACTCTCTCTATGGCTCCGCGCCCTAGCTCTCTCCCAATCCGTTCGCCCAAAGAAAGCATGGCAGCCGACATAGCAGAGGTTCTCTCTTCATCCATACCCACAGGCAATGTGGAAGCCAAAGGTAACCCGTCAGGGGTGACCACTGCTGCTCCCTGGACTTCTGGCGTATTGGCAACATAGCTCTGGAGGATCGCCTGCAAAGAGGACAGATTAGCCATCCTACATCTCCCTAATGTCCTTATGCTTTTACTTTTCGCGAATGCCCTTGAGGAGGGTGGCTAATCGACTGACCAGAGAAGGCTTGACGGGGCCGCCCTCATCCTGGAGACCAGGCACCCTTGCCCCCAGCCTCTCCCTCACCGGCTCGGGATTCACCTCCTCAGCAATCGACGGCAGTTCGGTGCTGGTACGCCAAAAGCAACTATCGGGTTCGGGCAGGTCTTTTTCGGGGCGTTGCTCCAGCTTGAGCTGCTGCAGGGCTTCCAGGACAGCAGCGGTGGCGCTTTTGCTGAGGCCAGTCATTTCTAGGTAGGGCATGGGCACGTTGGGCAGGAAGCTGAACTGGCCGGATTCGAGGGCGAAGAGGCTGTAGAGGCCGGTTTGCAGTTGATGGCGGAACAGCTTGGCCAGGGCTGCTGGGGTAATCAACCCTTGCCGCTGCAAGCAACGCCCCAGAGGCTCTTCCGAGCCGCAAAAGGAAGCCAGCTTCTCGACCACCCGATCGCTCACCAAGCAGGAATGGGCCAGCAAGCTCTCCAGGCGGTGTTCTTCTTGGGGGGGTAGGGCAGCAATGACCCGACCTTGGTAAAACCAGATCCTGTAGATGCCGCCGGGCGCCCAGATAGAGAGCTGTCCTGTTTTGCTGCCTCTCTCGATCAGTTGCAGCAGATCGGGCAAGGAAAATTCTTGGAGGTCTCCAACTATGGCCATAAGAACTCTCTATGAACCTCGCTTCGATGGAATGGGTGAAAAGCAATACTCAAACAACCCTGCAGACCCCCCCATTTTCGTACATGGCTTCTCAGGCAACAACCGTGTATCAACGACTACACTTATTGTAACTAGATACTTCGACCGTCCGCAATTGCACTTACGGTTTCAGAAAATCTGTCAAGGAATACAATTACTCAGCGATCCCAAGCCCCTTCTAGAAGGCTTGCAACCGCTTTTATTTTAGCTTTATGCCGCAATCATGTTGCTTCGTAAACATGGAGTTCCTGAATTTATTGTTCTTTGAAGGGAAAGAGAGAGAAAAGTTGCAGATTCTTCAATTTCTTTACGAAGCCAGAAAAGCCTAAATTATGTCTTAGGTTTGCTTCACTTTTCGCGAATGCCCTTGAGGAGGGTGGCTAATCGACTGACCAGAGAAGGCTTGACGGGGCCGCCCTCATCCTGGAGACCAGGCACCCTTGCCCCCAGCCTCTCCCTCACCGGCTCGGGATTCACCTCCTCAGCAATCGACTTGGACAGCTCCCAGTGACCAGACCGAGCCAGAACCGTTGGCCCCTCACAAGGGCTGATCAACCCCAGCTTGGCCAGACGGGCGCAGGCATAGCGCACCTCCAACAAGTCGGCCCCCAGGGCTTGAGCCAAAGCCGTCAGCTTGCGGGAAGGCGACACCTGCTCCAGGATCCCCCACTCCAGCGCAGAAAGTTTGAACAGAGGCAGTTCGGTGCTGGTACGCCAAAAGCAACTATCGGGTTCGGGCAGGTCTTTTTCGGGGCGTTGCTCCAGCTTGAGCTGCTGCAGGGCTTCCAGGACGGCAGCGGTGGCGCCTTTGCTCAGGCCGGTCATTTCTCGGTAGGGCATGGGCACGTTGGGCAGGAAGCTGAACTGGCCGGATTCGAGGGCGAAGAGGCTGTAGAGGCCGGTTTGCAGTTGATGGCAGAAGAGCTTGGCCAGGGCTGCTGGGGTAATCAACCCCTGTCGCTGCAAATAACGCCCCAGAGGCTCGTTTAGGGGGTGAGGGCAAGCTGAGCGAGTTGAGGCGGCAACTTCCTGCTCGCACGCCAATCTGGGGTCAGCCAGCAAATTCTCGAGTTGAGGCGGCAACTTCCTGCTCGCACGCCAATCTGGGGTCAGCCAGCAAATTCTCAAGACTATGCTCTGGTTGGGGCGGTATGGCCGTAACCACTCGACCTTGATAAAACCAGATCCGGTAAATACCATTGGGAGCCCAAATGGACAGTTGGCCTGTTTTCCTGCCCCTTTCTATGAGATGTAACAAATCGCATAGGGAAAACTCCTGAAGGTCACCCACCATGGCCATAGTTCTGTCCTCTCCTGTGCTTTCTTCGACGACCAACTTTCTCAGTAATTGTACGGTTTTCCTTTTGCTAAGGAAGTAACTGAGTGCGAGAGCCTTTGAGTTAAATTGGCTCAATTCTACACTCGGGGTTACAAAAATTCAAGGATAGTTAACATTGTCAGGCAAACTCGATCGAAATGGACGAAGCTCCCCTTAAGATTTGGCAAAGATATGTAGGGGATTCAGTGAAACTTCTGAAATAGCAATGAACTGTGACAGAAGATTTGCAGGTTTTGATGATTCTTAGCGCGAGTTGTAAGGGGATCCACTGAATACAAGAGTTCGCCTCAAAAGGAGTGAATTGAGGATTACACTGAGGGAACTCAAGGCCATGAGACCCCCAGCGATTGCCGGGCTAAGCCCAATGCCAAAGGGGGGTAGGAGCACGCCTGCTGCCACCGGGATCCCTACCAGGT
This sequence comes from Thermostichus sp. OS-CIW-30, assembly GCF_054060215.1. Taxonomy (NCBI): domain Bacteria; kingdom Bacillati; phylum Cyanobacteriota; class Cyanophyceae; order Thermostichales; family Thermostichaceae; genus Thermostichus; species Thermostichus sp. OS-CIW-30. The sequence continues at coordinate 55,645 of NZ_JBSSCZ010000011.1, forward strand.
TGTAGCCGACAGCCCAGAGGAGATTTTGCTGGATCTTGCGGAAGGTGGCGCGGCTGAGGCGGATAGCTTCCACCACATCCCAGAGGCGGTTGCGCATGAGGATGATATCGGCGGTTTCTAAGGCCGCATCAGTGGCTGAGTGCAGGGCGATGCCCACATCGGCTTGGGCCAAAGCCGGAGCGTCGTTAATGCCATCTCCCACCATGGCAACTCTCTGGCCTTGGGTCTGCAGGTCGCGGATGACTTGAGCTTTGTCTGCCGGGTGAACCTCGGCGATAACGCGGATCCCGGGCACTTGCAGAGCTTCGGCTACCTGCTTGGCCACCTCAGCCCGATCGCCAGTAAGCAGCATCACCTGCAAGCCCATCTTTTGCAGTTGTCGCAGTGTTGCCTGCGCATCAGGCCGCAAGGGATCCTGTGCTGCCAGCAGCCCCACCAGGGATCCCTCTACAGCCACGCCCACCACCGTTTTGCCGGCTGCCAGTAGCGCCTCGGCCTGGGCCTGGGTCTCCTGGGACAGCGGGATCCCCAAAGCAGCCAGACCATCCAGGGATCCCAACACCACTTCCTGCCCTTCCACTTGGGCGGCGACTCCTATCCCCGGTTGGGTTTGAAACTCGCCGGCGGAGAGCAACGGCAAACCCTGGGTGCGGGCGGCTTGCAAAATGGCTTGCGCCAGCGGATGGCGAGTGCCGCTTTCCACTGTGGCCGCCAGTTGGAGCAGGCGATTGGAATCTAGGGAGGGGTCAAGGCTGAGACAGTCCGTCAGGTGGGGATCCCCTTGGGTGAGGGTGCCGGTTTTGTCGAAGACCACCGTTTGCAAGCGATGGGCTTTCTCCAGAACATCTCCCCCTCGGATGAGCAAGCCCCGCTCGGCTCCCAAGCCAGTACCCACCAGGATGGCCATCGGCGTAGCCAACCCCAAAGCACAGGGGCAGGCCACCACCAAAACGGCAATGGCCATCTTGAGGCTGCTGAGCAGAGGTGTGGGGTGAGGGGGATGGTCGCTCAGATGCAGATGGGAGTGCAGGCTGAACCCCTCCAGGACAAAGTGCTCCGCACCGTCGCTCCCCCAGAGTGGGATCCCAACCCAGTACCAGAACCCAAAGGTGAGAATGGCCAGCGTGACCACCCCATAGGTGAAGTAGCCCGCCACCTGGTCGGCTATCCCTTGGATGGGGGCCTTGCGAGCTTGGGCCTCTTCCACCAGGCGAATGACCTGGGCCAAGGTGGTGTCTTTCCCGGTGCGCGTCGCTCGGCACAGCAGCAACCCCGATTGGTTCAGCGTTCCCGCCACCACGGGATCCCCCGCTTGTTTCAGCACCGGCAAGGGTTCCCCTGTCAGCATCCCCTCGTTGACCGTGGCCTGGCCGGCAATGACTTCTCCATCCACCGGGATCTGTTCGCCGGCCCGCACTTGGAGCCAATCCCCCACTCGCACCTGTTCGACAGGGCACCATTCTCCGGTTTGGGATCCCAGATCCAGGTTCCCCTCTGGGCTGGAAGCCAGAGATCCCGCCTTCTCTGCAGGCTGAACCCGCCGAGCCAAACTGGGACACAAGCTCACCAGCGATTGCAGGCTGCTGGCCGCCCGCAGGCGGCTGTGCTGTTCCAAGGCCCGTCCCAACAGGATGAAGCTGAGCATCATGACGGGCTCGTCGAAAAAGCACTCCCAGCCCACCTGAGGGGCCAACAACCCCGCCAGACTGGCCAGGTAGGCCGATCCGGATCCCAAGGTAACCAAGGTGTTCATGTTGGGGGCCAGCCGCCGCGCCCCTCTCCAACCATCCAGGACAATGCCGCGAGCTGGGCCGACAAAAGTCAAGGTCGCCAAGCCCCAGTGCAGCCAGACATCATTAAGGAGGGGCAAGCCCAGACGGGCGAAGAGATCCAAGTGTCCGGCGGCAGAAATCAGCAGCAAAAAAGCGGCGGTGAGCGCTTGGCGAATGTGGTGTCGGGTCTGCTGTCGCTGCCGAGAGAGGGGATCCGCAGGCACATCCAAGGCTTCTTCCCACCCACCGGGAGGGGAAGAGGGATCTTGAGAGTGCTCCGCACCGCTGACGGGAACCGAACTCCCGCCGGAGAGGGCCTCACCCTCTGGACTGTGACGGCTGGGGAACCCTGCCTCTGTCAAAATCTGGGCCAGGTGCTCTGGGTCGGGCCGGAGTCCAGGGGCAAATTCCACAAGGGCCGACTCGGTAACCAGGTTAACGCTGGCCTTGACCACCCCCGGCTGTCTCAGTAGAGCCTGCTCGACAGTGCGGACGCAGCCGGCACAACTCATGCCCCCCACGTGGAGAATCAGGGATCCCGCCTGAGAAGGCGCTGTGGGCCCATTCTGGTCAGCCGGATCCCTTGGCCTGTCTGCTTTATGGGTCAAAGTGCTCCGCACTGCTGACGCGAATGCATCTGGGATGGCCATCTTTGTTCTCCCGTGGTTAACAGACTCCTGGCCCTACTGGCTGCGGTAGGACAGAGCTCTAAATCTCATTTTTTGCCAAACTCAGTTCCAGGATCCCGGCAATCTGGGCAAGGGTACGGGTTAGGCAGCGCGAGCAGCTGGGGACATAAAGCTGGGGGGAATGGACTCGGGAACATACCTTTGCAAAATATCCTCGATGGTCTGCATCGCTTCCGCATCCAACGACCAGCCCCAAAGGCCGGATATCGCTTCCAGATGATGGGGTTTGCGCGCCCCCCACAGTGCCACACTCACGCCTGGTTGATCCAGCAGCCAGCGCACCGCCAACTGAGCCAAGGTCTTGCCATAGCGATCCTGAGCAAACTGGCTCAATGCCTCTGCCGCCTTTAGGTACTGGGAGTAGCGCGGTTCAACAAACTTGGGGTCGATCCCGGCGCGCATGTCCCCTGGGGGGAAGGTGGTTTGCGGCGTCATCCGTCCGCTCAGCAGACCTCGGCAGAGGGGACTGTACACCAAAGTGTGAATGCCGTGCTCTCGACAGTAGGGCAAGACCTCTGCTTCAATCTGCCGCTCGAACAGGTTGTAGGGGGGCTGGGCGGTGTGCAGAGGAGCCACCTGGCGAAACCGATCCATCTGTTCGGGGGAAAAGTTGCTGACCCCAATGGCGCGGATCTTGCCCTGCTGCAGCAACTGCCCCAGAAACGCCGCCGTTTCTTCGATCGGTTCCAAGGGATCCGGCCAATGAATTTGGTAGAGATCGATCACATCTGTTTGCAAGCGGCGCAGAGAATCCTCCAGTTCTTGGGCCAAGCGAGGCAGGCTGGAGTTGCGCACCACTTTGTTGTTTGTCCACTCCAGTCCCGCTTTGGTGGCGAGAACCACCCGATCGCGGCAACCTGAGTCTTTGATCGCTTGCCCCAGCACTTCCTCCGAAACACCCAGTCCGTAGATGGGAGCGGTGTCGAAGGTGGTTATGCCCAAATCAATGGCTTTGCGAATCGTGGTGTAAGATTCCTGGCGGTCGGAAGGGCCCCACCAGCCGCCGCCCATCGCCCAAGTGCCCAGGCCCACCCGGCTCAACCTTAGCCCTGCATCTGCGAGGGTGACGAACTCCATGGCTGCTCCTGCTGAACCCCGATCCTCCCACTGTGGCCAGGGATCCTCTCCAAAAATCTAGCAGACATTGCTGACAGCAGCCGAGGTTGCGTGAACGACCCAAGCCTGTGACCGGGGTTGGAAGGAGAGGAGAGGCTTTTGACTCTGCTGTTGTAAGGAACTGAATCGATAGGATCCCATTCAAGAGCTGCAGCGTCTCTCAACCCAGAACTTTTGCGAGGAATGGCTCCATGAAGCCCACTTTTCTTGTCTCTACTGTCAGCTCCGTCGGTATGGCTCTCCTGTGGGGATCCCTTCTGGCTGGAAGGGCTGCCCAAGCGCAGGTGATCACCCCTCTTTTCCCCTCTGGAACTCCCATCCCCGTCGAACCCTTGCCCCCCAGTCCCGATATTCCCACCCTGCCCATTGTGCCGGATCCCCGGCCTGTGCCGGCAACCCCCGCTCCCCAGCGACCGCTGCCCAGGGGGAGTTTTGAGGAGATCAGCCGCTACTTCCGCGATCTCAACCGCGCCAAAAACCTGGCCCGCCAAGCTGCCGAGATTGCCAATGGGGGCCTACAACGCTATCGCGCCGAAGCTTCCATGCACGGGGCAGCCATTGACTCGCCGTTTGAAGAGTTTGAAGACGCCTGGATCTTCACCTTCCGGGGGGGAGAGCCCGGCTTCGTCCAGCCCAGCATTGAAACCCAGGTGCGGGTGGACAGGCGCACCTTTCAAACCACCATCCTCTACAACGGCCCCATCCGCTCTCTGCGCTAAGGGATCCCTGGCATAATCAAAAGGCAAAAGGGAAGGGATCCAGGCCATGACCAAGTTTGTCTTCGTCACCGGTGGAGTGGTCTCCAGCATCGGCAAAGGCATTGTAGCGGCCAGCTTGGGTCGCCTCCTCAAATCCCGCAACTACACGGTGTCGATTTTGAAGCTGGATCCCTATATCAATGTGGATCCCGGCACCATGAGTCCCTACCAGCATGGAGAAGTGTTCGTCACCGACGACGGCGCCGAGACCGACCTGGACTTGGGCCACTACGAGCGCTTCACCGACACCAACATGTCTAAGCTCAACAACGTCACCACCGGCTCCATCTACCAGGCCGTGATCCACAAAGAGCGGCGCGGCGATTACCAGGGCAGCACGGTGCAGGTGATCCCCCACGTTACCCAAGAGATCAAAGAGCGGATCCGGCGGGTGGCCCGCGAGACCAACCCCGACGTGGTGCTGGTGGAGGTGGGGGGCACGGTGGGGGATATCGAGTCTTTGCCCTTTTTGGAGGCCATCCGCCAATTTCGCAAGGATGTGGGCCGGGCCAACGTGGCCTATGTGCATGTTACCCTGGTGCCTTTGATCAAGGCGGCAGGGGAGATGAAAACCAAGCCTACCCAGCACTCGGTGAAGGAGCTGCGCTCCATTGGCATCCAGCCAGATGTGTTGGTGTGCCGCTGCGAACAGCCATTGCCCCGCAGCATCAAAGAGAAGATCTCCGAGTTTTGTGACGTGCCGGTAGAATGCGTCATCCAGGCGCAGGATGCCCCCAGCATCTACGACGTGCCTCTGGTGCTGGAGCAGGAGGGGTTGGCGCAGCGGGTTTTGGAGATCCTCAACTTGGATCCGCAGCAGCCAGATCTACGGGAGTGGGAGCTCCTGGTGCAGCGGCTGCACCACCCCCAAGAGCAGGTGGAGATTGCCATTGTCGGCAAATACGTGCGCCTTACGGATGCCTATCTTTCGGTGGCCGAGGCCCTGCGCCATGCCGGGTTGGCCCTCAATGCCGGCGTTACCTTGCGCTGGATCTCTTCTGAGGAAGTCGAGGAGCGGGGGCCGGAAGCCCTACTGGCTGGTGTGGATGGGGTAGTGGTGCCGGGGGGGTTTGGCAATCGCGGCATCGAGGGCAAGGTGGCTACCATCCGCTACGTGCGCGAGCAAGGCATTCCCTTCCTAGGGCTGTGTCTGGGCATGCAGTGCGTGGTGATCGACTGGGGATGTCACATTGCCCATCTGGAGCGGGCCAACAGCTACGAGTTTGACCCCGATACCCCCCACCCGGTGATCAGCCTCTTGCCGGAGCAGAAAGATGTGGAAGATCTGGGAGGAACCCTGCGGCTGGGCCTCTATCCCTGTCGCATCATGCCCAATACCCTAGCGGCCAAGCTCTACGGTGAGGCCATCATCTACGAGCGGCACCGCCATCGCTATGAGTTTAACAATGCCTACCGCAGCCTTTTTCTGGACTCTGGTTATATCATCAGCGGAGTCTCGCCGGATAACCGCTTGGTGGAGATTATCGAGCTGCCCAGCCACCCCTTTTTCATCGCCACCCAGTTCCATCCGGAGTTTCGCTCCCGCCCCAACCGCCCCCACCCCCTCTTTTTGGGGTTGATCGAAGCTGCCCTGCGCAGCCGCCCTCAGCCTCACCCCCTGCAGTTGCAGAAGATGGGCTAGTTGACAGATCCCTTGTCCAAAAGTGGGGGCACGCCTCTGGTCCTGGTTCTGCAGAGCTTTGCTGAACATAAACTGCTGCGGAATCCTGGGTTTCGCCTGTGGAGCAGCCGTGGCCTACTGCCTAAAACGAGGTCATCCAGTCCGCCAAAATTTCCTGTCGGCGTGGATGGCGCAGTTTGCGCATAGCTCGTGCTTGAATTTGTCGGACGCGCTCTCGAGACAGGCCGAAGAGCTGACCAATTTCGGAGAGAGTGTGTAGGTGGCCATCTTTCAGCCCATAGCGGAGCTTGAGGATTTCTTGCTCTCGGGGGCTGAGCTGCTCCAGCATTTCTTCCAGTTGGGCAGACAGCAGGTGCAAGTCCATTTGGGATTCGGGAGTGAGGCTGTTGGCGTCCTCGATAAGCTGCATCAGCTCCCTATCCTCCTCTTTGCCAACTGGAGTATGTAGCGAAAGGGTTTGGCGACCGGCTTCCAAGAGGGTTAAGAGAGCGTCCAGCTTGTCGGGGGAAATCTCCAGAGCTTCGGCAATTTCCGCTTGGGTGGGGCGACGGTTTAGGGTCTCGGTCAGCTCCCGCCGGATCCGCTTCACCTGGTTGAGCTTTTCTACCATATGCACCGGGATCCGCACCAGGCGCCCCTGATTGGCAACGGCGCGGGTGATCCCTTGGCGAATCCACCAGTAGGCGTAGGTGGAAAACTTGTAGCCGCGTTCGTACTCAAATTTTTCTGCGGCTCGGATCAGGCCAATGGTGCCTTCTTGAATCAGATCCAGAAACGGCACACCGCGATTTAAGTACTTTTTGGCAATCGAGACCACCAGGCGCAGGTTGGCCCTAACCAATTCCCGTTTCGCCCGTTCCCCGGCGGCTCCCCCCTCTGCAATCAGCCGTCCCAATTTCACTTCCTGCTCGGCATTGAGGAGTGGGTAGCGAGCCATTTCCCGCAAAAATACGCCCACTGAGTCTTCCGAAAGCGAGGCTTGGGTCGCTCGGTTGCCGGGTTTGCTGAGCCGTACCTCAACCCGCTTCAGTGGAGGAGGAGAGTTCTGAACAGCTACATTCGTCCCATTTGGTTGAGATTTCATACAAACTCAAGCTCAAGTTCACAAGCGAGTGTTAAGAACTTTACTCAGTACAGGATGGAGGCGGCTAACCTTTCAGCAAACCCAACTTCCTTCAGGGATCCCTGCAGACACAGGGCAGAGATCTCGCCGGATTTCAAGAGGCTACTCGGTTTCTCTTCTCAGAAGGTTCAGAATTTAGCTTTTGCTAAGGTGGGGCGCAGGCCAAGCACCCCCGTGATGGTAACGGTCAGCATCCGGTAGGATTGTTAAACTGACTACAGAGTTGACCTTGTTTTGCAGTGCACCATGCCACGCCAACGGAAGAAATCGGATTTGCCCAGCAAAATTTGTCTCACCTGTCAGCGACCCTTCACCTGGCGCAAAAAGTGGGCCGACTGTTGGTCGGAGGTGAAATACTGTTCTGAGCGGTGTCGCAATCATCGCCCCAAGGGATCCCTGCCTGCTTCCCGGCAAGACGGTTGGGACGGATAATGTTGTCTCAGGATCAGGACATAAGGGTTTGGATCTGTCGGGGTTGGCGATGCGGTTTCTCAAGTGGCTGTTGCACAATCCCCACGAGACAGAAGAGGAGGATCCCTTTTTGCGGGCCATCACCCGCCTGGAAAGCCTGATCTCGAAGCTGCTTTCAATTTTGATGATCGGGCTAATCGTAGTAGCAGTGGTGGACTTGGCCCGGTTCTTGGTGGCAGATTTGTTGATGGAGCCAACTGGGTTTTTCTCCACCACTTTGATCGAGATCTTCGGCCTCTTTTTAAATATTCTGATTGCGCTGGAAATTCTGGAGAACATTACCGCCTACTTGCAAAAGCAGGTGGTGCAGGTGGAGCTGGTGATCGTCACCTCTTTGATTGCGGTGGCCCGCAAGATCATCATTTTTGATTTCGAGAAGCTGGGGGGGTTGGAGCTCATTGGCTTGGGGGCAGCGACGTTGGCCCTCTCGGTGAGTTATTGGCTGGTGCGGCGAGCCAAGCCTCCATCCAAGTCCGGGGAAAATTAGGCTAGGACAGAATCCTGGTACGATGGGGATGGAGCTTTCCTGCAAGAATTGTGCGTGCGCGATCTAAGTTGGCCAGCCTGGTGAAGTTAGCTGTGCTGATGGTGGTGCTTTGGGTGGGGCTGAGTGCTCTCCCTGTCTTGGCCCGCCCGCATTCTTCTCGCGATTTGCTCCTGGCACAACACTTGGGCAAACCCGTGAAAACCTACAACAATCCCCCCCCGATGGTGATCGACCCGGCCAAGTCCTACACGGCCACGATGGAGACCACCGCCGGCACAATGGTTCTGGAGCTGTTCCCGCAAGAAGCTCCCCTCGCCGTCAACAATTTCGTCTTTTTGGCCAACGACCACTTCTACGATGGTGTCATCTTTCACCGCGTGATTCGGGGCTTCATGATCCAAGGTGGGGATCCCACGGGTACAGGGCGGGGTGGGCCGGGGTACCGCTTTCCCGATGAGCCGGTGCAACGTCCCTACAGCCGTGGCACTTTGGCGATGGCCAACGCCGGCCCCAACACCAACGGCAGCCAGTTCTTCATCATGCATGCCGACTACCCGCTGCCGCCCAACTACACGATCTTCGGGCAATTGATCGAGGGAGAGGATGTGTTGGATAAAATTGCAACGGCTCCCACGGGCCCCCAGGATCGCCCGCTGAATCCAGTGGAGATCCAGTCCGTTCGTATCTCGGAATCCAATTAGGTTGGGCCACTCCGGTGGAACAGTTTGGTTAAATTAACTTGGCCTCTGGCCCCATTTTTGCAACTTGCCCTCAGGGGGACTCAGGTATGGAGTTCGCTAGGCCCCGGCGAATGTCCCCCCGCATTCTGGTTCTGGATTTTGATGGTGTGCTCTGCGATGGGCGGGCGGAGTATTTTGCCTCTTCCTGCCGCGTTTGTGCTCAGGTGTGGGGCTTGGCTCCTGCTCAGCTAGAGCCGCTGCGTCCTGCTTTTGACCGTCTGCGCCCGCTGATTGAGACCGGCTGGGAGATGCCTCTGTTGTTGTGGGGGCTACAGGAAGGGATCCGGGAGGAAGACTTGCGCCAAGACTGGCCCAGCTGGCGGCAGCGGTTGTTGCAGCAGTCAGGGATCCCTGCCCTCTCTCTAATCCAAGCGTTGGATCGGGTGCGGGATCGCTGGATTGCAGAGGATCTGCAGGGGTGGCTGGGGCTGCACCGGTTTTATCCGGGGGTGGCGGCCTGGATGCGCCAGCTTCAGGCTGCCGGGGAGCCGCGCTTGGCCATCCTCAGCACCAAAGAGGGACGGTTCATCCAGCAGCTCTTGGGCCGAGCAGGGATCCAACTGCCGCGCCACCGCATTCTGGGCAAGGAAGTGCGCGCCCCCAAGGCCACCACTTTACAGCGGCTACTGGCTGCCGCCCAACTGCCGGCTGAGGAGCTGTGGTTTGTGGAGGATCGCCTGCAAACGCTGCGCCAGGTGCAGAGGGTGCCGGAGCTGGAGCAGGTTCTCTTGTTTTTGGCCGACTGGGGCTACAACCTACCAGAGGAAAGGGAAGAGGCCGCTCGGGATCCCCGTCTCCATTTGCTCAGCCTGGAACAGCTTTGTCAGCCCTTTGACCGTTGGATTGCTTCTCCTCCCCCGCCGCGCTTTTCTATCAGTCCCGCCAGCTGGGAAGACTTGAGCCAGACTCGGCCCACCCCTGGCCGGAAACGCCCGGAAGCTGGTTTGGCCTCTCTGGTGCTGACCTTGGTGGAGCTGTTGCGGCAGTTGATGGAGGCGCAGGTGGTGCGGCAAATGGAGGCTGAGCGCCTTTCTGCAGAGCAGATTGAGCGGGCCGGCAGCAGCCTACAAGCCTTGCGGGAGCAAATTCGACAAATCTGCAGCCTGTTGGAGATCGACCCAGCGGATTTGAACCTGGAGCTCGGAGATCTGGGCACCCTCCTGCCCCGCCAGGGGGACTACTACCCCGGACAACCCCACCGCGAGGGATCCGTGCTGGAACTGTTGGATCGGCTGATCCACACCGGCATCGTCATCGATGGGGAGATCGACCTGGGGCTGGCGGACTTGGATCTGATCCACGCCCGCCTGAAGTTGGTGCTTACCTCCAGCGCCAAGCTCTACTGAGCCTGTAGATTGAGAGCGCTGATGGAGACGATTGGGAGAAGAGATGCCTGAAGCGGGGAGAGAGACCAGAAATCGCGGTATGCTGGCTGTGGATCCCCTTAATCTCTCTTCATAGTCTTCTCCTATGGATGTCTTTGCCCCAACCGGAAACCTGTATGCCGGTGCCATTTGGCCAGAAGTGGTGGTTACCCTCACCCTCTTGCTCGTCTTGGTGGTGGATTTGGTCGGTGGTTCGGCGGCGCGCAAAAGTCTTCCAGCCCTCTCCATCTTTGGCTTGATCGGGGCCTTGGTGACCTTGGTGTTGCAGTGGCAGCAGCCCCAGTTGGAGAGCTTCTTGGGCAGCTTTGCGGCGGATCCCGTCAGCATTCTCTTCCGTGGCCTGGTGGTGGGGACGGCGGTGCTGACGGTGATGATGGCAGAACGCTACATCGCCCAGTCGGGAGCCCCCACAGGCGAGTTTTATGTGTTGCTGCTCACGGCCACCTTGGGGGGCATGTTCCTCTCCGGGGCGACGGACTTGATCCTAGTGTTTGTATCTCTGGAAACCCTGGGCATCGCCAGCTACCTGATGGCCGGCTATACCAAGCGGGATCCGCGTTCTTCGGAGGCAGCCCTGAAATATCTCTTGATCGGGGCCAGCAGCACGGCCATTTTTCTCTACGGTATGTCGCTGCTCTACGGCCTTTCGGGTGGGCAAACGAAGCTGGAAGCCATTGCCTCCTCTATGGGGGATGCCGGCTTAGCAGGGATCATCGCTTTGGTCCTCTGCATTGGTGGTATCGGGTTTAAGTTGGCGGCAGTGCCCTTTCACCAGTGGACTCCTGATGTCTACGAGGGATCCCCAACGCCGGTGGTGGCCTTTTTGTCGGTGGGATCCAAAGCGGCAGGCTTTGCCTTGGCGGTGCGCTTTCTGGCCACCGTGTTTCCGGCCATGACGGAAGAGTGGCGGGCGGTGCTCTCGGTGCTGGCCATTTTGACCATGGTGCTGGGGAATGTGGTGGCCATTGCCCAAACCCGCCTCAAACGGCTACTGGCCTATTCCTCGATTGGGCAAGCGGGCTTCGTCATGATTGGTCTGGTGGTGGGCACAGAAGCAGGCTACGCCAGCTTGATCTTCTATCTGCTGGTCTACCTGGTCATGAACCTGGGGGCCTTCTTGTGCATTACCCTGTTCAGCCTGAAAACCGGTACCGACGAAATTAACGAGTACAGCGGCCTTTACCAGAAGGATCCCTTCCTCACCCTGTGCTTGAGCATTTGTTTGCTTTCGTTGGGTGGGTTGCCGCCTCTGGCGGGCTTCTTCGGCAAGTTGTACCTGTTCTGGGCCGGTTGGCAGGCGGGGGCCTATACCCTGGTGTTGGTGGGGTTGGTCACCAGTGTTATCTCCATTTACTACTACGTGCGGGTGGTGAAAACGATTGTGGTGAAAGAGCCGCAAGAGATGTCGGTTTCGGTGCAAAATTACCCCGAGACCAACTGGCAGGCAGAAGGTATGCCTGCTCTGCGGGTCGGTATGGTGTTGACTCTGGTGGCCACCATCTTTGCCGGGATTCTCTCCAACCCCTTGTTTACCTTGTCCATCCAGGCGGTGGAGCAAAGCCCGTTCTTAGGGTTCCCGACAGCACAAGCGCCCATTCCAGAGTCGGCGAGTCTTCAGGTGGCAGTCGATGGATCTTTGGGTTCATTGACTCAGCCCAGCCAAGGGTAGTCTGTAGTTTTTCAGGGATCCACCAAGCTGACCACAATGCGTCGGTTTTGCTTGCCTTTGCTTTCGATCTTGCTCACCACCAACTTGCCAATTTCTCCTGTCGCCCGTACATGAGTGCCGCCGCAGGGTTGCAAGTCCACATTCTCAATTTCCAGCAAGCGCACTTGCCCCTGTCCGGTGGGGGGCTTGACCGACATGGTGCGCACCAGGCTGGGATTGGCTTTTAGTTCTTCATCGCTAACCCAGCGGGGGTTCACGGCGTGGTTACCTTGTACCAAAGCATTGAGACGCACCCGTCAGGGTTTCTTTGTCGGGTTTTTCTCCAGGGATGTTAAAGTCCAATCGGCTTTTGCTTTCACCCACCTGACCCCCCGTAACGCCACCTTCTACCACTGCACAGAGCAGGTGTAGAGCCGTATGCATGCGCATGTGCCGATAGCGACGTTCCCAGTCGATGCTGGCGCTGACTGACTCCCCCAGACTGAGGGGTGGGGATCCCTCTGCCGGGATGTGGAGGATGCCCGTTTCCCCCTTTTGGGTATCGACAATCGGGATGACACGACCGTCCGATGTAATCAGGAATCCCGTATCGCCGGGTTGTCCACCGCCGGTGGGATAGAATACCGTCCGATCCAACTGGATCCCGTTATCCACAAGGGCAATTACCCGAGCCTGGCAGGTGGTGAGATAGGCCTCCGCCCGAAACAGTTCTTCCGTCATGAGTCATACAGTTGTGCTGTTGCAAACTGCCCTTCACCGTAGCCTATCCGGATCCCTGGGCTAAGTCAGGGCTTGCCGGGCCTTGGCGGAGATCCACTCGCTGATGAACACAGAAACGAAGATCACAAGCAGGATCATGCTCACCTGATTCCAGCGCAGGGTGTTGATGGAAGCATCTAGCTGTAGGCCAATTCCACCGGCACCGACCAATCCAACCACCGTAGACTCTCGCAAATTGATATCCCAACGGTAAATTGTTACCCCGAGGATGTTGGTGATCACCTGCGGCCAAATGGCATAGCTCAGTACCTGGGCACCGCTAGCCCCCGTGGAACGGATCGCTTCTACTGGTTCTTCGTTAATCTCTTCGATGCCTTCATAGATCAGCTTGCCCATAAATCCGACAGAGCGTAGGGCAATGGCTAAGGTTCCGGACAAGACCCCTGGCCCAAGAACAACCACCAGGATCAAAGCCCAAATCAGGGAGTTAACCGAACGGGTGCCGACGATGATGAACAGGGCGATGTAGCGCACCAGCAAATTGGGAGTGGTGTTGCGGGCTGCCAAAAAGGCCACCGGCACCGAAATCACAAAGGAAAGGGCCGTACCCAATGTGGCAATGGTGAGGGTATCCCAAAGGGGGCGCCAAAGCTGTGACATGTAGTCCCAACGGGGCGGTACCCCCCGCGAGAGCATTTCTCTTCCCTGGCGCGGTGCATCCAGCACAAAGCCCCAGGTGGTACGGTCTGCAATGAACTTAGCGCAGGCAAACATCAGTAACAGCAGAGCCAACCAGAAGGCATACTCAAGCAAAGTTTGCTTTTGATTGCGCCACTGCCAGGTCTTGATCCCACTGCTTTCCAGAACAGGCATTATTGCACCCTCTTGCGAATCCAACCAGAACTCAATTCCACCACCATCACCAGAGCGATAATCACAAGGATGATGGCAGAGGCCGTGTCATAGTCGTAGCGACGTAAGGAGGTGTTCAGGGTAGAGCCAATCCCACCGGCACCGACAATCCCCAGAATGGCCGCCTCCCGAATGTTGATGTCGAAACGATACAGAGTCAAGCCGATCATGCGGGGCAACACCTGCGGCACCACCGCGTAGCTGACCATTTGGAGCCAAGAAGCCCCCGTGGAGCGAATCGCCTCCACCTGTACTGCATCAATTTCTTCGATGTCTTCTGCCAAAAGCTTGCTGAAAAAACCCAAACTCCCAAAGGTGAGGGTGAGCACTCCAGCAAAAGGCCCAAAGCCAAACATGACCACAAACAAAATGGCGATGATCACCTCTTGGAAGGTGCGCGACAGGGCAATCAGGCCACGACAAACCAGGTAGACCGGCATTGGCACCAAGTTGCGTGCGGCCCCAAACCCCACCGGAACCGCGACAATAAATCCTGCCACGGTGGAAATGGCGGCCATGGTCACACTTTCCAGCATCCCGGTGACAATCAAGTTGCCGCGGGTGGTGAAATCGGGATGCAAAAAGGCCAACAAGAGACGGCCACTACGCTGCATACCGCGGGCTACCCGGGCTGGATCGAAATTGAGAGTAGAAAGCGCAAAGATCAGGTAAATGACCGCCCCAAGAATCAGTCCCCAGCGAACCCAAGGATTTTTAATCAAAGGTGGTGGCGACCATTGGCGCCCGCTCAGTGTCGTTGCCTGTGCCATGGGTGTGCTCCGCACTACTGACTTCTATTGACTTCTACTGACTTCTGCAAGGGATCCCTTAGTGGGTGGCTACTCCAGCCGAGACGGCTTCGTTTTCTTCGGAGTCTTGGGCTGGGCCAGAAGCATTCCAATCTTCTTCGCCGTAGATTTCGTTTAAGACGCTGGGGGTGAGGCGATTGGGGGGGCCATCATACACCACTTCCCCAAACCGCAAACCGACGATCCGCTGGGCAAACATTTGCGCTAGAGGCACATCGTGAATGTTGATGATCACCGATAGGCCCCGCTCTGAAGCCAGCTCGTTGATCAGGCGCATAATTTGGCGGGAGGTTTTCGGGTCCAAACTGGCGGTCGGTTCATCCACCAATAGCAGCTCTGGGTTTTGCAGGAGAGCCCGGGCGATTCCCACCCGTTGCCGTTGCCCCCCAGACAAAGCATCTGCCCGCTTATCGGGAAAGTCCGACAATCCCACTCGATCCAGTAAGCGGAAGGCTTCGTCGATGGTGGCTTGGGGAAACTTGCGGAACCAGCTTTGCCAAAAATTGACGTAGCCCAACTGACCCGAAAGAACATTTTCCATCACGGTCAGGCGCTCCACGAGGGCATATTCCTGAAAGATCATGCCGATTTTGCGTCGTGCTTGCCGCAACTCCCGGGTGTTCAAGCGAGTGAGGTCGATTCCATTGAGCCAAATGCTGCCACTGGTCGGCTCCACCAAGCGGTTGATGCAACGGAGCAGCGTACTTTTCCCAGCACCCGAAGGACCAATCAAGGCCATCACCTGCCCATCGGGAACTTCTAAGGTCACCCCTTTCAGGGCCATATCGCCTGTGGGGTAACGTTTGCTGAGGGAGTCGATACGTAGCATCTTGATAACCTACTTGAAGTGGACATTTGCAATTGCGGGCCTTCTAGAACCAGATGTTTGCAATCTTGAGAGAATTTTGAAATCAGAAGGGATCCCCTATGGCTTGCCCTGAACAAGGGATCCCGATTCTGTTCAGCCCACCTATTGGGGAGGGGCATTTTCTTGAATCAGCCGGATCACTTCCCAATCTTTCTTGTAGGTGATGGGAGCAAAGGAAGCTCGGTCAAAGGCTTTTGCCAACTTAGTGCCTGCAAAGTCAAAGGTATAGAAGGCCTCGCGGATTTTCTCCTGCAGCTGTGGATCCAAATTGTGAGCATAGCCAAATGGGCCGCTGGGGAAAGTAGCCGATTTGTAGAGGGTACGAAACTGATCGCACTGCACTTGTCCGGCGATGCACATGCGGTTGAGCACATCGTTGGCAATGGGGGCCGCATCGTAGTCTCCGTTGAACACACCCAAAATGGAGTTTTCGTGCCCCCCAGAGAAAGTGGCTTCGTAGTCCACACCGTCCTTAAAGCCAGTTTCCGCCTCGATCAAAATACGGGCGCTGATGTAGCCGGAATTGGAGGAGGGCTGGGTGAAAGCAATGCGGCGGCCTTTGATGTCTTCTAGTTTTTCCAAGCCACTATCGATGCGAGTGATCACTTCCATTTCGTAGCCAAAGCTACCATCTTCCTTGGCAAAAACGGCGAAAGGCACAAAGCCTGCTTGGTTCACAGCGCGGGGGGTACAGCCGGTGCAGGTGCCCATGATGTGTAAACGTCCGGCCCGCATTGCCTCGGTTTGGGCGGCCTCGGAATCAACTGGCACAAATTGCACATCTTTACCGGTCACTTGCTTGAGGTAGTCGGTAAATTCCTGCCAGGTTTCTGAATAAACGGCGGGATCCTCGGAAGAAGTGTAGGAGATGAGCAAAGTGTCAGGATTGACAATTTGAGCGGGATCCGTCGGAGTATCCGCCACCAGATCCCCATCGGCATCACAATAGCGCTCATCCATGCCTGCCGGACGAGGGCAAGATTGAGCTTGAGCAGATTGATAACCCACTAGCACAGCAACCAAACCAGCCAGGGCAAGGCTTTTGGATAACAGACGAGCCACAGAGCAAAACGCCAACATTGCAAAAACCCCCGAATGCAAGATGAAGCAAACCGTTATCAGCTAAAAAACACAAAAGTGGGCGAGAAGATCCAGCTAATCAAGAGACTTGATGTGAATTCATAAGCTACAGAACCCAAAGAAGATCTGCAAAACTCACGTCGCCTAACGAAACTCAATAATATAGTAGCGCTGTTTGACCCCTGTAGAGTTAAGACAGGTTTAATAGGAAGTTAAGAGTGGGTTATCACATACTCGTCGAGATGGGGTATGGACGGAACCAGCCAGTGCGATTTCTCTAGATTCAGCTCTAGATTCAGAACTATGTAAATCAGGGATCCTCTCTGGGCAGGGGATCCCTGAGGACTGCCTAAAGCGTATATTCCACGCCCTCTTCTTCCTGAATGCGACGGATGATCTCCCAGTTTTCTTGATAAGTAATCGGTGCAAAAGCTACCCGGTCAAAAGCTTGTCGCATGGCTGTGCCCTCAAACTCAAAAGTAAAGAAGGCTTCTCGGATCCTTTCTGCCAGCTCAGGGTGGAGATTGTGGGCATGGCCGAAAGAGCCGCTGGGGAAGGTCTCCGATTTGTAGAGGCTGCGGAACTGGCTACAATCCACTTGCTCGTTGAGGCACATGCGATTAAGCACATCGTTGGCAATGGGGGCGGCATCGTAGTCTTCGTTGAACACACCCAAAATGGAGTTTTGGTGGCTGCCAGAAAACTCGGCGATGTAGTCTCCTGCCTCATCATCCAAGCCTGTCTCTTGTTTGATCAAAATGCGAGCACTGATATAACCGGAGTTGGAGGAAGGATGGGTAAAAGCTACACGACGACCGGCAATATCATCGAGGGCTTGAATATCGCTATTCACATGAGTGATCACTTCCATCTCGTAGCCGATGGATCCATCTTCTTGTTGGAAAATGGCAAAGGGCACAAAGCCGGCAACATTCACGGCTACAGGAGTACAGCCTGTGCAGGTACCCATAATGTGTAGACGTCCAGCGCGCATTGCCTCGTACTGAGCAGCCTGAGAATCGGCAGGGACAAATTGCACCCGTCTACCGGTGACTTCCTCTAAGTGAGCGGTGAATTCAGCCCAGGTATTGGCATAGACAGCTGGCTCTTCTGAGGAGGTATAAGACACCAACAGCACTTCCGGATCTACCCACTCCGAGGGATCCTCCGGCAAATCGGCAACCAGATCCCCCACCCGATCACAGTAGCGGGCATCCATTTGAGGAGGGCGGGGACAGTCTAGACGAGCCTGAGAAAGGCTGCTGCCCAACCCCAAGGTGACAGCTCCCGCCAATCCAGCTCCCATCACCAGCTTTCCCAACGGGATCCGAGTTCCAAAAGAAGATAGTGTCATCATGAATAAAAGCTCCCAACTATGGCAATCAACAAGAGCATCTGACGAACCCAGAAGAGGTAAAAATTCCTCCTCTAGGCCCTAGAAGTCTTGCCTGAAAAGCAAAAACCATCTCAAATTCATTGAGATGGTTCATTCATTTGTATTTATGTCATATTACAGTTAATAAATTTTTAAGAAGAGTCTAGGATCTCGTTAAGGTTGCTCCATTAGCGCCCGCCAATCACAGCGATGTAGTTGGTCACCCATTCGTAGTAGGGCACACAATCCATCCGGCCATCCCCACAATCGGCCACCGGCGTCTTCCAGAAGGAGATGCGCTCAAAATTGTCGATGCCATTGGTTTGGCAACCTTCCGGCCCCAGCAGCTCACTGGCCTGACAAGCGGCTGGCACCACCGGCACCGACCCAAACCAAGCCGCCAGATCCCCTTGCACCTTCGGGTTCAAGGAATGTTCCATCCACAGGTAGGCACAGTTGGGGTGTTTGGCGGTAGCGCTGAGCATGGTGGTATCAGACCAGCCGGTGGCTCCCTCTTCCGGTACCACGCTGGCGATGGGCTGTTCCTCGTACTGCAACAGGTTCACCTGGAAGGGCCAAGAGCTGGAGGCCACTACCCCTTCGTTGACAAAGTCATCCACCTGCACCGCCGCATCGTGCCAGTAGCGTCCAACCAGTTGCCGCTGCTGTCGCAATAGAGCTAGAGCAGCATTGAACTGTTCGCGGGTCAGCTCGTAGGGATCCGTGATGCCCAATTCTGGGCGGTGGGCCTTCAGGTAGAGGGCGGCATCGGCAATGTAGATGGAGCCATCGTAGGCTTGGATGCGGCCCTTGTTGGATTTGCCGTCTGGCAGGATTTTTTCTTCAAACACCACATCCCAACTGGTGGGGGGTTCCGGGAAAACCTTTGTGTTGTACATCAACACGTTGGATCCCCATTGATAGGGCACGCCGTAATGCTTGCCATCCACGGTATGCCAGGGAGCATCCCGCAGGCGCGGGTCGATGGTCTCCCAACTGGGGATCAGGCGGGGGTTAATCTGCTGTACCCGTTCCCCTTTGATCAGGCGTAGGGTGGCATCGCCGGAGGCCGTCACCAGATCAAAGCCGCCCTCATTCATCAGGGCTACCATCTCATCGGAGGTTGCCGCCACCTCAACGCTGACTTGGCAGCCGGTTTCTTTCTCAAAGCCGGTCACCCAGTCATAGGCGGGATCCGTTTCCCCCCGTTCGATATAGCCTGCCCAAGCCACAATCGAGACCGCCCCTTCTGGACGACCCAAGCGATACAGGGGCCCACGGGCAGCATGAGCGGAATGGGGGGTCAGCAGCAACGTGAGCAAGGCCAAGCCCAATAAGAGCAGAAGAGTTAGCCAGAGGCGAAACAGAATAGACCCCAGCTTCTTGGCCTGTAGGGGAATGAAGGGGTTCAGGTTGGCCATCACAGGCTTCTCCCAGGCAACAACTGCGCTGGCATCAAGGGTAGATCATTCCTCGAAGAGATCCCGCTACATTGAAAACAATCTCGACAACTCTCTATTCGACTCCACAGTTCTGGATCCCCCTCAATGGTTTCACTGTTGCCCAAGGATGGGATTCCGTCTCGCTCAAGCGACCAGCAGGGCGGGGTCAAAGCAATGGCACCGCAGGGAATCAAATGCCCTCTAGGCTGACGTTGAGAAAGCGGGCGATCTCGGCTGCCTGGTTTTCGATCTCCGTCAGGGGGGGAGGCTGGCCCACTCCGGTGAGGGGGATGTCGCCACGTCCTTTCACCCGCAAGTAGATGGCTCGGCGGGGGTTAAGCCCCTCTCTCAGCTCCACCCGTAAGCTTTGCACATCGGCAAAGTCATACTCCAGGCGGACTTCACGGTTTTTGCCCGGAAAGCCCTGGCGCACCAGCGTTATCTTTTGCGTGCGCCGGTCGAACTCGTTGTAGCCGCCTCCCAAGTTCCAATACAAACTCAGCCACTGGTATAGCCCCGCCAGGGATCCGAGCACCCCGTAAAAGAGCATGGCAATGCCCTGGGGAATAAACACCAGGCTGGCGGGATCGGAAAAGGGGAGCAAATTGCGGTGGAGATAGCTGGAAAGGCCGGCCAAGGTAAAGCCCAGCCCTCCCCCCGTCAGCGCCACCGCCCAAAAGTACACGCTGGGCCGCCGCGACCCAATCACGGTGTAGCGCAGCAGATCCGCAGAACGGATTTCAGGAACAATGGCGGACACAGTTGGGATCCCTGCAGGTTTTCCAAGGCTGGCTTCCCCCATTCTATAGGCTATGGGCGGCAAGGGTTTTCCCCAGCAGAGGGGCGCTCAGGGGACTGGCAAGAGCTAGAGCCGCCTGGGGAATGGGGGCGGAAGTCCTCTGCGCTGTACAGCCCCTCTCCTGAAGGGAGTTAGGGATAGTTTTTATTGTTATGGCTCCTTTTGCTCCTTGTAAGAGCCGTAGCAGGGATCCCTGCTGGGGTTCTGAGGCGTTCTATCTGCTGACAGAGCCCAACAGCATACGCCAATGGGATCCCTCTCACCTCAGGGTTGGGTTTGGCGTGGGGTAACGATCCTGCCCTCCCCTGGGGCAACTTCCGAGGAACGGGGGCGGGCCGGCGCAGAGGGCTCATCAACGGCATTCGAGGGAGAGGCAGGGTTGGGATCCGGCTCAGGAGAGGCCGTTTGTTGCGGTTCTGCGGCAGGGGGAGAAGGCTGAGGCTCAGGGATTGGGTCTGGCAGGGCTGGCGGCTGGGGTAGGGCGTCTTGGGCCGTTCGTTCCCCAAAAGCCGATAAGGCAATGGCAGCTTCCCCGCGGCTGACCGGCTCGAAGGGGTTGAAGGTGCGGATGGGGCCAAAGGTGCGCAGCACGGTGGAGGCATTCTCTAGGCTGCGATCGGCTACTAGAGCAGGAATGGCTTCAGGAGGAATTTGCGCCGCATCGGTGAACCCCCAGCGCTCCTCCAGCTCCGCTCGGGATCCCTTGATCTGGCCGGGAGGTAAGTCCAGAGGCACCTTCATGCGGATCAACTCTGCCCGCGACAGCAGGCTGTTGGGGCGAAACTCTCGATTGGCATCTCCGGCAATTATGCCGGCAGCTCCCAGGGCTTGAATGTAGCGAAAGTTGGGATCCTCTTCCGGCACATCCAAAAAGAGGGGGCGTTCCGAGGGGGATCCCAGGCGGATTTGCCGGCTGGGCTCATCGGCGTGGATGGCGTTGTTGGCCAACACCAGCCAACGGGCAAATTCTCCGCGACGAACGCTGCGCTGCGGCTGAAATTCGCTGCTGGAGATATCGGCAAAAACTCCCAACCGATCCAGGTATCCCACCGAACGAGCCACCAGAGATCCGGGCTCCAAGTCTGTAAAGCGGCTGCTGTCCTGGCTGGGCAGAGGTGAAGAGGGGGCGGGAGCAGTGGGGATCGAGATAGAGGGTGGGATGGATCCCGGCGAAGGTTGAGGCGAGGGAGGTGCCAGCGGCTCAGGTTGGGCTGTGGGCAGACCTACTGGGCGTACAGCGCGCTCCAGCCGTTCTCCCCACTCGGTTCCCTGACAGGCCGACAACAGCCAGAGCAGCGGAATAAGGCTGCCGAGCTTGAGCCAGGGGCCAGGCCGCATAGGTTTAGACTGATGATGCACCGCTCTACCTTTCTCTATTGGTCTCTATTGGGCCCATTTGCGGCTGAACTCCTCCAGCACGTCCAGCAGGTTAAGCAGGCTTTGCATCGGCAGGAGATCGGCCAGGGGCAATTCTTTGCGCCCACCCCCCACTTTCACCGGGATCCCTTGCAAGATCTCTGTGACGGCGTCCTCATCCACCTTGCCTGCCATCACCTGGGGTGCCAGTCGCTCCGCCAAAAGAGTATGCAGATGGGCGTCGCGCAGGTAAAGATGCCAGCGGGCCACATCGATGTAAACTTCTTTACCAATGGCAGCAGCTAATTGCTCAATGTCTGGGTTGCTGGGCACTTTGGCCATCCCTCAGCTCCGTTGGGGGTTGCGTCTGCCCCTCCCTCAGATCATAACCCGAACCCAAGGACTCCTCAGGGAGGGCTGGCAGCAGAGCGATTGGGTAGAGGTAGGGCGAAGTTCTCTTGCAGCTGCCGCAGCATCAACAGGTGTTCCAGAGCTAGGCGATCCCGTTCTGTCCGCAACTGGCTCAGTTGGGCCTGAATTTGGCGGATATCGGCCTCGTCGGAGTCCCAGGTTTGCAAAAGGCGGTAGAGGCGCTCTTGTTGGTTGGCAATTTGCCGGTTTAGGCGGGCTAGACGGCGGCTGAACTCCACATCCATTTCCTCTGCCAGCTCGGGATCCGGCAGCAGGGCCAAGCGATCCCAATGGATGCCCAGGTCGGCCAAGCTTGGCGGGGGCGGATCCAACTCCTTGAGAAGGGGGAAGTCCGGAAAAAGCAATGGATCTGTTTGATCGGGGGCGGGGGGTTGAGGGCGAGCCACCGGAGGGGTGAGACGGGATCCGGGTGAAGGCAGGTTTGTGGGCTGGGGGGCAGGCTCCTGTCCACTGGGAGAGGAGTGCAACTGCTTCGGACTCCGTCCCGCCGGCGCGGACGGCGTTGCCAGATGGCTACTGCTGGGATCTGCCTGGGCCGACAGGGATCCCAGACTGCATAGCCAAAGGCAGACTCCTAGCCCACAAGCCCAGCGAACTGCTTTTTCCACCCTGCGCTCCTCAGTCTTTCTCAAGCCTGCTCAGGTCATTCCCAGCCCACCTCGGCCCTGGTCGCGTTGGCGGGGCGAGATCCACGGTTGGGGATTGTCTCAAACAAAATCGAGTAGGCATCTTGCTTTTGCCCCGGCTCGAAAAGATAGCGTTGGGCAACACGAGCAGAGGCAGGCACGATGGCCACGCGCACCGGCGGATCTTCCAGCGATACCAAAGGCTGGGGATGAGACCAACGCCATCCCACCCAGCCCGCCCCTGCCAAGGCCACTACAGCCGCTGCCACCCGTCCCCAAGGGGTGCCCTTACGTTGCCGCCAGCCCAGGTCGAGCATTGGCCGCCGATCCAGCTCAGCGAACACACGGCTGATCAACAGCTCCGTCTGGGTGGAGTTCAAGGTTGGGGCCTTGAGATTGGCCAAACCGGCCTGCAGAGCTGCCAGTTGGCTGTACAGTTGCCGCGCCTGAGGATCGCTGGCCAGCCAATCTTCCACCTGCCGCGCCTCTTGAGACGACAATTCCCCATCCAAGTAGGCGCTCAACTGTTCAAAGCGCTCATCCACCACCGGCAGCTCTTGCTGGGGATCCCTGGGGTCGGGGTTGGGGTTGCCGCGAACCATGGTCATTCACCATTAAGGTAGGGTTTTAGGGTGGATTGTAGGCGGGCGCGGGCGCGCGCAATGCGAGACTTAACAGTGCCCAAAGACACCCCTGTGATCTCGGCAATTTCCTCATAAGCCATTCCCTGAATTTCCCGCAGCAGGATTGTCTGGCGAAAGGCCTGCGGCAAGTCGCGGACGGCTTGGTGCAATCGCTCGTAGAACTCGCAGGTGGCGAGGTGCTCATGGGGACTGGGGCTCTCGCTGGGCAGCTCCCATTCCATCTCGCTATCCCGCATCTGAATCGGCGCATCCAGAGAAAGGGGCTGCTGCTGTCGTTTGCGCTTGCGCAGCTCGTCGTAAAACAGGTTGGTGGCGATCCGCCCCAGCCAGCTGCGAAATTTTGCCGGCTCCTGTAGGCGTTTCAGGTGGCGGTAGGCCCGGATCCAAACTTCCTGGGCCAAGTCATGCCGGTCCTGCCAGTCCGGGGCAAGATGATAGAGCACCTTGTCCACATGGGCCTGATGGCGACGCATCAACTCGGCAAAAGCCTCCCGATGGGGCTGGGATCCCTGCTGACAGAGCAGCACCAGATCCACATCAGCGAGCTTTTCGGGCCGCACAGGCACGTTCTTCACCAAGACCGACCAGCGCTGGCCACTGATGTCGCTGAGGGCAGCATCCATAGGCATCCATAAGTTCTAACAACAACAGCGGAGGGATCCCCTCCCAGACAGAACCTTTGTTGCCCAGACGAAATGGCAGAGTTTGGGTTCCCCCCACCCTCAAACCGAGGGTAGCTCCAGAGGCTCTGAGGGCCATACCGGCAAGACCACCTCCTCATTGGATCTTGGCGCACATGGCAGGACGGTGGACACAGGAGCACTTTTGCAGGATAGCTCTTGAGTTGATAACTGGGCTACAGTGGGCTTGCGGTATGGTAAAACCCCGACCCGGCATGACTTCCGATGCTCCTGTTGCCGTCCTCTCCGAGCTCAAGGCGGTACCCATGTTGGCCGAACTTTCGGCAACGTCCTTGCAATGGCTGGGATCCCAGGTCAAGCTGCGGGATATCCCGGCGGGACAGGCGCTCTTTATGCAAGAGGCCTGGGGCAGCGTAGTTTATCTGATCCTCGCCGGCTGGGCTAAGGTGCGGCGGGCTTTGCGGGCGCAAGACAGCACCAAAACCCTTGCCTTGCTGGGGCCGGGCGCTTGGGTGGGGGAAATGGCGGTACTGGACGAAGCTCCCCGCTCGCGAGATGTGCTGGCCCTAACCCCGCTGCGGGTGGCCGGGATCCCGGCGGCAACCTTCAAAGCGCTGATGTTGCGGGAGCCGCAACTGTGTTACCAGCTGGCCTGCAGCCTCTCCCGTCGCCTGCGCCTGGCCAACTTGCAGGCGGATCTTGACCAGCAGAGCCCCCCGCTGCGAGTGGTGCATACGCTGGTGCAACTGGCGGAAGCTTTTGGCGAGAAGACCCCCCAGGGGATGCGCATTGTCTACCCTCCCCCCCAGGATTTGGCCGATATCAGCCAAGTTAGCCGGGAGACAGCCCTGGCGGTACTGAGCCGTCTGCAGCAGCAGGGGGTTATTCAGCCGCTGCCGGAGCAACAGTCTTTGCTGCTGATCCAGTACGCCAAACTGCTGGAGGCCACCCGTCTGCTTTAGATATTGAAGATATTGACCCATGTCTCCCCAACCGATTTCTCCCCATCCAGGACAAGAATCTGTCTGGGACTATCCGCGCCCACCTCGTCTGGAGCCCACCACAGAACTGGTGGAAGTTCTCTTCAATGGCGAGCTCATTGCCCAAAGCCGCCGTTGCTACCGCGTCCTGGAAACCAGCCACCCGCCCACCTACTACATTCCCCCCACCGACGTTCGACTGCAGTATCTCCGCCCCAGCTCTCGCACCTCTTTCTGTGAGTTCAAAGGGGCTGCCTGCTACTGGACAGTTCAGGTCGGATCCCAAACAGCCGTAGATGCCGCCTGGAGCTATCCGGATCCCAGCCCGGCGTTTTTGCCCATCCGCGACTACCTTGCCTTTTATCCAGGCCGTGTGCAGGAGTGCCGGGTAGGTGGAGAACGAGTCCGGCCTCAACCCGGAGATTTCTACGGCGGTTGGATCACCTCAAAGGTCGTAGGCCCTTTCAAAGGAGAGCCGGGTAGCTGGAACTGGTAGGGGCGGAGCAGCGATTCCCGAGGGGGGATCCCTTTTACCCACGAAAAGGACTACAGTTAAGTCGATGCGGGTAAGTTGTCCAAGGACTCCGTCCCGCTGGCACGAACAGGAGAGCGCGGACAAAAACCATGACGGTGCGGGTGCCCCTCGACTATTATCGGGTTTTGATGCTGTCGGCACGGGCAGATGAGTATCAGATTGAGCAGGCATACCGGGAGCGAATCGATCTCAAGCCGGGCGAGCGCTCCTGGCTGTCGGGGTTCTCGCCACAGGCTGTGGAAGCTCGCGCCCAGATGATCCAAGAGGCGGCTTCTGTGCTGCTGAACCCTGAGGCACGACGAAACTACGACGAACACCTCATGCCAACGGATCCCACCTTGACGGTGGAGGAGGCGCACCTACCGGGAGTGCTGTGCTTGTATTGCGAAGCCGGAGAATACCAAGCTGCCTTGGACTTGGCTCAACATATGCTGGAGCAGGGCCACCCTGCTCGTTCCGATGCCATCTTGGCGCGGGCCATCGCTCGTCTGGAACTGGGTCGAGAAGCCTGGCAACAGGGATCCTATGAAGAGGCGGCGCGTTCCCTACAGGCGGGCTTGGCGGAGCTGGAGGAGTATCAGGCCTTTCCGCAGATGCAAGCGGAGATCCGTATCGATTTGGGCAAGCTGCGTCCCTATCGCATTTTGCAACTCCTCAGCCACGAGGCCCATGCTCCCGCCCCAGCCGGAAGAGAGACTCTTGTGCTCCGCACCGCTGATGCGAATGGGGAGCGGCAGCAGGGACTGGCTCTCCTCAAAGCCATGCTGGACGAACGGGGCGGCATCGAGGGGATGGGGCAAGATGGCTCTGGCCTCAGCACCGAAGATTTCCTGCGCTTTATCCAACGGGTACGTCGCCACCTCACCCTCAAAGAACAGCAAGAGCTGTTCGAGCGGGAGGCTGAGCGTCCCTCGATGGTGGCCGCCTACTTGGCCGTGCAGGTGTTGCTGGCGGCAGGTTATCTGGAAAACCGCCCGGCTCTGGTGCGGCGTGCTCGCGGCTACCTGGCTCGTCTGGCGCAGCGGCAGGATGTGCATCTGGAGCAGGCCATCTGTAGTCTGTTGCTGGGGCAGACCGAAGACGCGCTCGCCCATCTGCGCTCCACCCAAGAAGTAGAGGCCTTGCAGTTTATCGAAGAACACTCCGCCGGTTCTCCCGACCATCTGCCGGGTCTGTGCCGCTTCACAGAAAAATGGTTTCAGGAGGAGGTGTTCCCGGAGTTCCGCGGTCTGGAAGCCGCCCAAGTGACGTTGCAAGCCTACTTCGACAACCCCCAAGTACAAGCTTACCTGGACGAAATGCCCAGCCGCGAAGACCCGCCGGCAGGGATGCTCTCTCCCAGTGCTCCGCACCGCTGTCGCGAACAAGTCCCCCATCCCCCACCTCATTTGCCTGCCGTGGTGGGTCCTGAGCCAACCCAGGAATTGTATCGCCCACCCGCCCCTTGGCAACAGGGGGTGCCAGAACCCCCGCGCCTCTCGGATTTGCCCTCTTACCGCAGCACCCCCAAAGCAGGCGTCTCTTCTCTTGCCGATGAGAGTTCTAGTGCTCCGCACCGCTGGCGCGAACGCGCCCAAGACCGTTCCCCTCAGCGGGAGGGAGCTGGCGTGAGCGGAATGCAGGAAGTGGAACGTTACCGCCGCAGCCGCTTGGGATCCCGTAAGCGTCCTGCCCTTCCCGCCGTGGGCTTCGCACCGCTGACGCGAGTGGCCGGGGTAGTTGGTGTGGGCATTCTCTCCCTGCTGGTCATCTGGCAAATGTTGCGGGGCCTCTTCACGCCGCCGCCGGCACCACCGCTGGAGCAACCCCAGGTGCAAATTGAGCAGCCGCCGGTTGACATATCGCTACGCGACGCCTCCGCGAACGACAATCCCGGCCAGACGGAACTCACTCCCCCGCCTGAGCTAACCGGCCCTCTGGCGGAGTGGCAAGGAGTACAACAGGTGCGGGTGGTCTCCAACGATGGCATCAACATTCGCCAGCAACCCAGCCTGACGGGAGCCATTGTCGGGACAGCCCCACGCCAAGCCCTGCTGCGGGTGGTGGAGGTGCAGGCTGGGGAGGGACAAGTGCCCGTCTGGCTGCGCATCGAGCGAGATGGGGCTCCGGGGGGATGGGTCGCCGCCCAGTCGGGCTCCACCCGTCTGGTGGAACGGCTCTAGCTCTCCCTTGCTGCCAGCTGTTATTGCTCCGCAACGCTGCTGCGACCGCGCTACGGGGACGGAGTTCTCGGTCCCGCCCTTTTAAGGGGTATAGTCTGCTTCCTTCTCAACTGTTGTGGATATTCTGCGCAATGCCCCGCTGGGGATTTATCTGGAAGAGCCTCGCACCTGGCTACATTGCCTGGATCCGCGGGTTAAGCTGGCCTGGCTGCTCAGCTTTCTCCTCAGCCCCATTTTGGCCGGCAATGGTTGGCGCTTGGCCGTGGTGGTGGCTCTTCTGCTGCTAACTGTGGCGGCCCGTCTGCCGCGCCGGGTTTGGTCGGGCCAACTCTCCCTGGTGCTGGCCCTGAGCCTGCTCACCTTTGGGATCACCAGCTTGGCGCCGGATGGATTGGGGGTTTTTCCCCAACCGCAACGGCAGGATATGCAGGTGGTGGGCTATGGGCTGACCGGGATCCCCGCTGTTCCCGTTAGCGGTGCAGGGCACTTCGACTTGGCCGTAGAACAGGGATCCCCAGACCGTGCCTGGCGGGCGCAAACCCGTGCCTGGCAAACTCCTTATCGCTACCGCCTGGTTCAGTTTTCCCTATTGGGACGAACCTTTCAGGTCTCCCGCCGTTCTCTATCGGTGGCGCTGCGGCTGGGCACCCTCATTTTTACGTTGCTCTACGCTACCCATTTGTTTTTGTTGACCACGGCCCCCGAAGAAATTGCCGAGGGGATCGGCCAATGGTTGCAGCCTCTCAAGCGTTGGAGATGGCCGATTGCCGAAGTAATTCTCACCCTCACCTTGGCGCTGCGCTTTCTGCCTTTGGTGATGGAAGAGGTGCAAAACTTGGCGCGGGCGGTGCGAACTCGGGATGTGCGCTGGGGATCCCTGAGTTTCCGGGGCGGGATGCAAACCCTGCTGGCTTTGGTGGAGCGCTTTTTTGAAAACTTGCTCCTGCGTGCGGAACAGACGGCCATGGCGATGCAAGCCCGTGGGCTGATCGGCCCAGACCATCCCCTGCGCTGGCACCGCCTACAACTGCGGCGGCTGGATCGCGGCCTACTGGCTCTACTGCCCCTGTTTTGGCTGCTCAGAACCTTGTCCCCCTAAGGTGACCGGCAACACAGCTTTTTCCTACCCAGGGGGATGGGGCTCGTCGCTGCCCATCGGCAGGAGCAGCCGAGAGACACAACGCCCATCGGAAGAGAGGTAAAAGGAGAGCTGACCCCCCATCCGCTGCACCACCCGTTGACACAGGCTGAGTTCCAGACCAGGACTTACCGATAGAGGCGACTTGAGCAGAGGATCCGCGTAGATCACCTGGTTCGGATCCAACTGAAGGGCGGCCATCAGGTGAGGGTCGAAGCTGCCCTGATCCACCACCAGCAGCTCTGCATAGCCAAAGGGCTCCGCATCGCTATCGCGAACGCTGGCTTGGCTCCACAGATCCAGCCGCCCCCCTTCCGGGCTGCGCAAACCAGCGGCTGTCAACACCTCCCAGAGCACCATCTCCAGTCGTTCGGGATCCCCCTGGACGGCAATGCTCATGTCCCCATGGGCCCGCGGCCATAACTTGCGTTTTTGGGTCAGGGCCTCCACTCGGCGTAGGCTTTTGCGCACCAAGGTTGCCAAGGGCACCGACCGCGACTGCGGCTGCACCTGCCAAGTTTCCGACTGCAACAACGGCCCTGTGGAGACGGTCAGATCCCGCAGCCCTCTGCCGATCTCCACCACCTTTTGCCAGCGGGTGGCTTCGTCTCCGGGGATCTCCGGCACCTGACCCAGGCGGTGCAGGCTGTTCAGAAGGGCATTCTGCATATCCAGCAGGCGGCGGTGCTTGTACCAGTTCAACTCCCTGAGCACCTCCTGCCGCTCTTGCAAAGTTTGCATCCAGAGCAAGCGCCGCAGCGTCCAGCCGCAGGTCTGGGCGATCAGCATCACAGCCGCCCGCTCGTCGGGATCCCAAACCTTGCCCGCTTCTGCCCCCAAGATCAAAACTCCCAAAGCTCCCGCCTGCGAGGAGTTTGTCTCCCCCAGCGCCACCAGCAGCCAGGATCCCAGGCCGGCAGCAAAGTGCTCCGCACCGCTGACGCGACTGAGCCAAGTGCGGCTGGCAGGGGGGATCTGCTCCTGGGTGAGCGGCAGAGGTTCTGCCGACTGCAGCGCGTAGGCCAGTAGGGGATCTTGCAGGTCGATCTCGGTGGAGCCGGTCTCCGTCCCGGCAGCGGTAGTAAAAGGCCCCTGGAGCTGAGCCCGGCTTTCCCCCGGCTGCCAACTGACCACCAGCGCCAGAGGGATCCCCAGCAATTGGGCCGTCTGTCGGACGGTGGTGGTGTACAGATCTGACAAGGTGGCCGAGTTTTGCAAGGTTAAACAAGTGGTGATCAGGCCCTTGAGCAATTGCTCTTGTCGTTGCCGGCGTTGTTCTGACCGAATTTGCCGCAGGATCACCCCCACCTGTTGGGCAATCCCCCGCAGCAGTTGCCGCTCTTCCCGGCTCCAGGTCCGTAGCTGGGGATGCAACACCAAGAGCAGCCCT
Source organism: Thermostichus sp. OS-CIW-30 (assembly GCF_054060215.1). Lineage (NCBI taxonomy): Bacteria > Bacillati > Cyanobacteriota > Cyanophyceae > Thermostichales > Thermostichaceae > Thermostichus > Thermostichus sp. OS-CIW-30. Next base: position 85,406 of record NZ_JBSSCZ010000011.1, read on the forward strand.
TCCACAGGTGTGGTGGCGGTACCGCCGACCCCGGTGTGGGTCAGCATCAAGGAACGAACCCCTGCCAGTTCCTGCCGCCAAGAGAGCAGGCGCAGATCTTGGTCGTAGTTTTCTGCCACGACCACCTCGCTGCGCATGAGATCCTGCCAGTCCTGGTCGCTCAGAGGGCTGAGCTGCTGTGGCAAAGTCTGCTTGCCTTCCCTGCGGTACTCGTAGAAGAGGCGGGGGATGGGGCTGTCGGGATCCACCGTCAACACGGCCACTGCACCGACTTTCAGGCGCTGGGCCAGGCCGACAACGGCTTGCTGGAGAGCCTGTTGCAGCTCCGCCGGGTTGTAAAGCGAGCGGCCCACCTGTTGCACAAACTCTTGGTCATCGGCCAACTGGCGAATGCGGCGATCCAGATTTTCTAGGGGGGCAGCCAAGGCCAACCCATTGGCGGCAGCGGCCACCAACTGTCGCTCAGCGGCTTGCCAGGTACGGGGCACATCGGATTGCACCCAGATAAACCCCAGCAGATCCTTCTCCAGCAAAATCGGGGCTGCCAAAACAGCCTGGGCTCGCAACTGCTGCATCAGCTTGGGGGGAACCTCAGAGCGAGTCGTCCCTGTGCCGCCCACCACCACCTGGCCATCGGCGAGGGTGTAGTACATGTCCCCCAATTCCCGCAGCGAAAGGCTGACCTCCCCTGTTGGCCCTGCTCCGACTTTCTCCGCCCCGCTGTCGCGAACAGCTTTGGGGACGCTCCCGTGGGGAACGAACTGACCCTGGCCGCGCTCGTGCCAATACACCTGAATGTGGACGGCGCCCAGGAAAGACTGTAGCTCTTGCTTCACCCAGCTGACCCGTTCCTGCAGGGATCCCGCCTGGCGCATCGCCGTTCCCAACCTCAGGAGTGGATCCTCAAGGCGCTTTTCGGTCTGCTGCTGCCAAGCGTTTTCCAACTCCTGCAGAGAGGCTGCCAACTGCCCCAGCAAAATTCCCAAGAGAGCCTTTTCGTCCTCATGGGTGGTAACCCCCCACATTTGGGATCCCAACATCAGGATCCCCAAGCAGCGCCGCCGTCCCACTGCCGTTCGCGACAGCGGGCCGTAGGCCGAGAAGGGATAAATGAAACAGCCCTGGATCCCGCCCAGTCGCCTGGCCTCCCGCTGCCAAATGCCCATGCGCGGTTCCTGAGAGAGGTCGGGCAGGCTGATCGGTCGCTGCTCGATCACCACCTGCTCCAGGATCTCCCCCGGCTGTAGAGGATGCACCGCCCGCAGTAGGGTTTGATCCTCAAGAAGGGTCACTCCCCCCTGACCCACCAACTGGTGATTTGGATAGTCGTAAAAGGCCAGCCAGATCAGCGGCGCCCCAAACACCGCCTTGACATACTCCAGCGTGAGCTGAACGAGGGTGTTGGCATCGCTCTGCTCCCGCATCTGCTGCAAGGTTGCTTGCAGGGCCACCAGGGGAGATATTGGCCCAGCTCTATCGGAATGAGGGGGAACAGACTGAACCATACCTGTGTGGAGCTATTCTGCGGGTTCCTCTGCAAGTCAATGCCCTCTCAGCCAGATCTCCGTCGGATCTGAGCCTTATTTGTTGCTGGGCAACGCTGAGCAACAGGTGAGAAGAAGAGAGCCCGGACTTGTTGCTGTTTGGAACAACTTTGGCATACTCTCCGCCCCAAGGGGCAGGGATTCTCGACGTCGGGCGTTCGCCCCATCCTCGACGCAGTGAAAGATTTGGTTTTCATCTCTCACCCAGCCCCAGTGTAGTCTGTCTGCAGCCGTCCTTCATGGCTTCCTAACTTCCCTGGGGTTGGTCGCGGAACGCTTGGAGAGTGTCTCAATCTAGTTTGGAATGACTGTAATTTCAGGAAGGCTTCACCACTGGGATCCCTCGCAGCTTGTGAGTGTGGGTCACCAAGCTCTGGACAAAGTGTTGAAAGCGCTGTTTTAGCTTCTCATCTTTGAGATTGCCTTGCTCGTCAAAAGCGCTCCAAGCCCGACCGATGGCGATCTGCTCGGGGATTACCCAGCCATGCACCCAACGCACAATCAAGCGCATCTGGTTCAGGGTATTGCTGTTGCTCTCGCCGCCCAAAACGCTGATCAACCCGAAGACCTTGCCCTCCAGTTGCTCAAAGCTCAACAGATCCAGGGCATTTTTCAGGCTGCCGCTGATGCCGCCGTGGTATTCCGGGCTGGCTAGGATGATCCCATCCGCCCGCTTCATGGTTGCTTGTAAGACCGCCACATCGGGATAATCTGCATAGGATTCCGAGCCATCCACAAAGGGCAACTTCATCTGCCGCAGATCGAGGATGTGCAACGGGATCCCCAACTTCTCAAACTCGCGCCGCGCCACCTCCAGCGCCTGGTACGTCAGGGAATTGGGCCGCAAGCTGCCCCCGATTGCCACGAAACGAGCCGCAGAGGTTTCAGCCATGGTGGTTTGAGGATTGCCAGTGAGGGCTTGTAGAGGAGACATGGGCCGGACTCCCGAGCAGACATCAGTTACGTTGCAAACAATCATAACTCATACCAACTTCGAGTTGTAAAGATTTCCTTAACTTTTCTGCTCCGCAACGCTAACACGTTTGCCGAAGGGTCGCGTAGCGATAGCAGCCGGATTCCTATCCAGAACTGGGGATCTGGATACCCTTTAGCAAAGGGATCCGGGGCCAGCGGATCACCTGCAGCAGGTTGGAAAAGTCATCCCGCCAGACGGGATCCCCGGCCTGGGGCAAAAGGGGCTGCCAGGGATCCAGTTCCTGCAGGACTCCAGAGTTTTGGGCCAAAGGGCTCCGCCCTGCTGAGGCGGTCGTCGAAGCGTCGCGCGGCGATAACAGCACCCAGTGGGAAGGGGCCAGCCCCGCCTGGCGTTGCTCAGGGGAGAGATCCCGGTGGTCTTGGTGCCAAGCGTGAAGCTGCAGGGATCCGGCCAGGCCAGCCAACAGCGGGGCCAGGTCGAGGTGGCGGTTGGTGATGTTGAAGAGCAGCCAGCCGTGGGGCTTGAGCTTGCTGAGGTAGAGGGCCAAAGCCTCTTGCGTGAGCAAATGCACCGGCACTGCGTCAGAGCTGAAGGCGTCCATCACCATCAGGTCATAGCTGCCCTCTGGGATCCCCTTGAGGCTGAGCCGGGCATCACCGAGGATGACCTGCACCCGCGCCCGCGTCTGGGCCCACCGGAGATAGGAAAAATAGCGGCTCGCCCAATCGACCACGGTGGGATCCAACTCGAAAAACGTCCACTCATCCCCTGGCTCGGCATAGGCGGCCAACGTGCCGATCCCCAGCCCCAACACCGCAATGGCGGGCGTGGGATCCACAGTCTGGGCTCTGAACGCCGCAAACACCTGCCCAACCGGCCCAGGCCGAGCGAAATAGGTCAGCGGCTCCAGCGCTTTTTCCGGGTCCAAGTTTTGGCTGCCGTGTAGGGTGGTGCCGTGCAGAAGGCCACGAAAGGATCCCTGCTCAGTCCGGTACTCCACGATCCGGTTGAGGCCGAAGGCGCTGCGCTCGCTGTGGATCACCTGCAGTCCCGGCTGCAGCCAGGGTTGCCCCAGCAGCACAACCAACCCCGCCATTGCTCCCACCCAACCGACCTTGGCCTGCCAGCCAGGGGCTCCGCTCTGCTGCTGTGAACGGCTCTCCCCTGACACCAACAGCGCCAGCACCGCCCAGCCCAACGCCAAACCCACCCCAGCGCCCACCTGCAGCAACGCCTGCGGTTGAAAGTGCAACAGCAGCAAAGGCAGGAGCAGCCCCAGCCCCAGCCACAGGCCCACCCGCCCCCCCTGAGCCCCCAGCACTGCCAGCGACATCCCCAGCAACAGGGGATATTCCAGCACTGTCTCAAACACCTGCGGTGCCAAGAGAGCAGAGAACATTCCCCCTAAGCTCCCCCCCAAAGCCAGCCACAGGTAAAACTGCGTCAACTGCTCCACCGGCGGGCGACGGCAAGCCAACCGGCTGTGGCAGCCCCAGCTCACCAGCCCAAAGGTGGTCAGATGCAGCGGCAAAAGCAAAAAACCCGGCCTCACCCAGCCCAAGACCTGTGTCCCCACCGCCCCGCAGGCCAGAAGAGCTGTCGTTCCCAAAACCCCCTTATTGGGGTGGATCCCCCCGAAAGCCAGCATGAATGTCAGCAGATAGATCCCCAGGGGGATGGCCCACAACAGGGGCACCGCCGCCACGTCGGTGGTCAACAGAGTGGTGACCGCCACCAACAGGCCCGCCGGCAAAAAAGCCAGCCCCGCCCAGCGCCAACGCTCTCGCCAGGAAACAGCCCAATTCCCCAGAGCAGCGCTGGATCCCTGGGAATCCGCCCCACGTTCTTGTGGCTCGGCAACGCCGTTGCAACTGAGCAGCAGACCCACCCCGCTCAGCAGCACCAGGGCTGCCACCAGCGCGTAGGATCCCGTCCACAGGAGAGTTTGCCAAGCCAAAGACAGACGAGGCTCCAACACCAGCGGGTACCCCAGCAGCCCGCCCAAGCTGCCGGCATTGCTGGCCACATAGAGAAAATAGGGATCCAAAGCCTCCCGTTGCCCCGCGACCCCTCTTGCCGCCAACCCCCGTTGCAGCAACGGCGTCGTCGCCGACAGGAGAAACAGCGGCACCCCAGCTCCCAAAGTCAAGTTTGCCAACAGAGCGAGAGGGGGCCACCATCCTTCCGGTTGGCCGGGGATCCCCAGCTGAAAGGGCAGAAGCCTCAGCCCGACCAGCAGCAAGATCCCGTGGATCAGCACCCCCATCCTGGGATTGAGCCCGCGCCCCAGCCGGTCTGCCCACAGGTAGCCCAGCAGCAGGGTGGCCTGAAAAAAGGCCAGGCAGGTATTCCACACCAGGGGGGATCCCCCCCACAGCGGCAACAGCAACTTGCCCAGCAGCAACTGTCCCCAAAAGAGGCAAAAAGCGCTACCAAACAAGCTGAGGCCAACTAGCCAAACCAAAGCCGACCCACCGCAAAACCCTCAACTGCCAGTATTCCCCACTTTCTCCCGGAAGCTTGAGATGGGATGTTGTAGCCGCTTGGTGGTGCCCCTTGGGATCACCCAACTCAGAGGAAGGCCGATCCTTGTTCCTCGATTCAAGTGCGCCAACGGGTGGAAGGGGGCCACCCTCCGCCAGTACTCTCAGCTAGAAATCGCAGGAGCCCCGCACTGTACCCGTAGGGTCAGTGCCGGGAGGAATGCGAGGTTACAATAGAACCATGACCCAAGTCCTGACC
>NZ_JBSSCZ010000012.1:0-89388 GCF_054060215.1 Thermostichus sp. OS-CIW-30
TTCTCGTTTTGACAAATTGGCCAGGAACTTCTTGAGTTTTCTCTATCTCGTCAGTGCTCTCTTTTGGCTCAAATGAAAGATCAACACAACCTAGTTTCAAATGACGATAACGCTCAATCTCGACTTTGACTTGGATCGCAATGGTCGGGAACACGCTCCAAGCTCCCCTAGGCGGTTTGCACTTGGCGCACCAACCCAGTCGTTTTCAGAGCAGCCAAAGCGCGATCCCGGTAACGGCCATAGCGCTCCTGCTTGTTGCGAAGCTTGCGCCCCTCCAAATCCGGCAACAGCCCAAAATTGGCCGGCATCGGCTGAAAGTGCCTGGGATCCGCGCTGCTGATGAACTGAAACAGGGATCCCATCATCGTTTCGGGGGGCAGCGTGATCAAGGGCAACCCCAGAGCCAGGCGGGCGGCGTTCTGTCCGGCCAACCATCCCCCTGCCACCGCGCAGGCATAGCCCTCGGTGCCCACCAACTGGCCGGCGGCAAACAGCGTGGGTCGGCGACGGAATTGCAAGGTCGGCCACAGAAGCTGGGGCGAATTCAAAAATGTATTGCGGTGCATCACCCCAAAGCGGACAAACTCCGCCTGTTCCAGGCCGGGGATGAGGCGAAAGACCCGCTGCTGTTCTCCCCATTTCAAGTTGGTTTGAAAGCCCACCAAGTTCCACAGCTGCCCTGCTTTGTCCTCTTGCCGCAACTGCACCACCGCGTAAGGACGGGATCCCGTGCGCGGATCCACCAGCCCCACCGGCTTCAAGGGGCCGAAACAGAGGGTGTCTTTGCCCCGGCGCGCCATTTCTTCAATCGGCAAGCAGCCCTCGAAAAACTTGCGCTCCTCCCGTTCAAAATCCTTGAGGGGCGCCTGCTCTGCCTCCACCAGCGCCCGCCAAAACCGTTCGTACTCCGCTTCCGTCATGGGGCAGTTGAGATAGGCTGCTTCCCCCTTGTCGTAGCGGGAAGCCTGAAACACCACCGCTCGGTTCAACGAATCCCCGGTAACAATGGGGCTAGAAGCATCGAAAAAGCTCAGGTACTCCAGGCCCGTAAAGGCTTGCAGTGCCTTGGCCAGGGGATCGCTGGTCAGAGGGCCGGTACAGAGGACGGCAATGCCCTCCGGGATCTCCGTCACCTCCTCCCGACGCAGGGTGATGCGGGGATGGTTTTGAATGGCTTCCGTGAGAGCCTGGCTGAAGCGGGCCCGATCCACTGCCAATGCCCCTCCTGCCGGCACTGCATGGCAATCCGCCGTCGCGATCACCAGGGATCCCAGTTGTCGCAGTTCTTCCTTGAGTAGCCCTGCCGCCCGATCGCTGGCTGCAGCCCCAAAGGAGTTGCTGCACACCAGCTCCCCCAACTGATCGGTGTGATGGGCCGGGCTCTGACGCACGGGGCGCATCTCCGAAAGGATGACAGGCAACCCTGCCTGGGCAATTTGCCAAGCAGCTTCTGTCCCCGCCAACCCCCCGCCCACAACATGGATGGGGGCAAAGGATCCCGCTCGTGCAAGCGGGCTGCAAGCCCTTGGGTTAGTTGGAGGGTTCATCACAACCTCCGGGAGGGAAGAGAAGAATAGAACGCACCCTGCCGAGGCCGGAAACGGCCCAGGTCAGACCCACTATACCAACCATCAGCATGGCCCGACCTGCACGAGGCAAGTGACCCAGAGGCGGGATACGCTACTAGATACGCTACTATAAGTACCCGCTGACACCCAGGATCCCGACCCATGACGGAAACGGCTGACCTTTGGCCACAGCTTTTGGGGCAGTTGCTGGATCGGCAATCTCTCAGCGAAGCCCAAGCTGAACAGTTGATGAACGGTTGGCTCCAGAACCAAGTGCCAGATGTGGTGTCGGGGGCGATTCTGGCGGCCCTGCAAGCCAAGGGTGTGAGCGCCGGTGAACTGGCCGGCATGGCACGAGTGCTACAGCGGGCTTCGCTGGGATCCCCGCTGGACTTGTCTCTCCTGGTGGATACCTGTGGCACCGGCGGCGATGGGGCCGGCACTTTTAACATTTCCACGGCGGTGGCCTTTGTGGTCAGTGCAGCCGGGATCCCGGTGGTCAAACATGGCAACCGTTCCGCCTCTGGCAAGGTCGGCTCGGCGGATGTGCTGGAGGCCCTGGGGGTGAACTTGGGGGCTGAGCCAGAGCGGGTGCGGGCGGCTGTGGCGGAAGTGGGCATCACCTTTTTGTTTGCTCCCCAGTGGCACCCGGCCATGCGGGCGGTGATCCCCTATCGGCGGGCCCTCAAGGTTCGCACCATTTTCAACCTGTTGGGGCCCTTGGTCAACCCCCTCTATCCCAACCGCCAGGTGATCGGGGTTTACGCCCAGGAGCTGGTGCCGGTAATGGCAGAGGCCCTGCGCCTGTTGGGACGGGAAGGGGCCATTGTGTTGCACAGCCGCGAAGGTCTCGACGAGGCCGGTCTGGATCAACCCACCGATCTGGGCATCCTGTCCGGTGGGCTGGTACGGACGGAAGTCTTGAACCCTGCAGATTACGAGCTAACCCTGGCACCCACCCAAGCTCTCAAGGGGGGGGATGTGGCGGAAAATGCCGCCATCCTCACCCAAGTTCTCCAGGGATCCGGGACGCCTGCCCAGCAGGATGTGGTGGCCTTGAATGCTGCTTTGGCCCTGCAGGTGGCCGGAGTGGCCCCCGATTGGAGAGCCGGGATCGCCCAAGCTCGCGAGATTCTCGCCAGGGGTGCCGCTTGGGATCGCTTGCAACAGCTGGTTCATTTTCTCAAGGCTTGATGCCGGTAGGAGCCCAGGAGAGGGCGACAGGGATCCCACCTGAGCCTAGGGCTAAAACTCCCGCCCTCGCCCAAAGGCCAGAACTTCATCCACCCCCAAGCGAGGCTTGCGCGGCAGGTTACCCGCTGCCGCATATCCAACCGCCAGCAGCATCACCGGCACGTAGCGGTCGGCAATGCCGAACTCCCGCTTTACCCCTTCCGGATCAAAGCCGATCATCGGCCCGCTCACCAAACCCTTGGCCTGAGCCGCGATCATCAGCGCCATGGCAGCCATCGCCCCAGAGCGAATCGCTTCATCCCGCGCCAAGGTGGGATTGTGGAGATAGGTTGCCTGGGCCATGTTCACCCAGCCTTCCGCTTTTTCGGGGGGGAGGATCCCGGCAGCAACGCTTCTTTGCACAATTTCAGGCAGTTTCTCATACCCCCGCAGATCCCCCAGGATGATAAACACCACCGATGCATCCGCCACCTTCTGTTGGTTGTAGGCCAGAGATTTGAGGCGCTCTTTGTCTTCCGGGTCGGTGACCGCAACAAACCGCCAGTGCTGAATGTTGAAGGAAGAAGGAGCTTCCGTAGCATAAGCCACCAGCTCTCGGATCTCCGCTTCCGATAAACGGCGGCTGGGATCCAATTTGTCGGCGGAAATGCGCTCTTTCAGGGCAGTTAGGGCGTCCATAGGGATCCTCAAGTGTCGGTAGAAAGGCTGCTCCCCCCAAAGGTAGGGGCAGGATTGGCAAATGGCTATACATTCCGTGTTCAAACGGTCTGTCTTCTTTGTTATCTCCCTTTTATCCAGCCTGTGGCAACCGGGTGAGGCACAAACTGGGCCTTGGCAGGGCAGGCAAGCGGGATCCCTAACGCAAAGGCAGGTATGATGGAAAAACAAACTGGTCTCATCTGGGTCGCCCGGTCGATTGTTGGATTGGTGTGGTTGATGGGGAGAAGCAATCGGTGAACTTCGGTCGAGTGCTGACGGCCATGGTTACTCCCTTTACTGATGAGGGGGAGCTTAACTACGATGAGGCCGCTCGTTTGGCCGATTACTTGGCAACCCACGGCAGTGACGGCTTGGTGGTCTGTGGCACCACAGGCGAATCTCCCACCCTAACCTGGCAAGAGGAGTATGAGCTGTTCCGCGTGGTGCGAGATGCCGTAGCCGGTCGGGCTAAGGTGATCGCCGGGACGGGATCCAACTCCACCCGTGAGGCCATTGAAGCCACAAAAAAGGCCGCTCAACTCGGTTTGGATGGCTCTCTGCAGGTGGTGCCCTACTACAACAAGCCTACCCAGGCCGGCCTTTATGAGCACTTCAAGGCCATCGCCCAAGCCAGTGACCTGCCCATCTTGCTCTACAACATTCCCAGTCGGACAGGGGCCAGTTTACAGCCGGAGACTGTAGCCCAATTAGCAGAATTGGAAACGGTTGTCGCCATCAAAGAAGCCAGTGGTATGATGGATGTAGCTTCGGAAATTCGGCGACTCACTCCCTCGCGTTTCGCCATCTATTCAGGGGATGACTCTCTGACGTTGCCGCTCCTATCTTTGGGGGGGAGCGGGGTGGTCAGTGTAGCCAGCCACCTGGTTGGGTTGCAGTTGCAGGAGCTGATCCAGAGCTACATCAGGGGGCAACACGATCAAGCTTTGGCCCACCACCTGCGCCTGTTTCCGTTGTTCAAGGTTTTATTCATCGAGACCAACCCAGTTCCGATTAAGGCCGCATTGGAGATGCAGGGTTGGCGAGTGGGTCGGGCGCGCCTTCCCCTAGCGCCTCTACAGCCCAGTTCTCTGCAGGTTTTGCGACAGGTGCTTGAAGAGATGGGCCTACTGGCTGAATCGAAGGGATCCGAACAAATGGCGACAAAAGTTTCATGATTGCATTTTTAGACTTTGCTTCTGCCATGACCACGGTTTTCAGGGGTTTGCAAGGGGCTCTTTTGTGGCGTTTGACCTGTGGGTAGGTAGCTTTTTCCCTGAAAAGCTCTTCCCCGGCCTGGGAAATGGATGAGTTGCGGCTTTCGCCCACAACTTTGTCGGGGATAGCTTGTGCCTATTTCTGTTTTTGTTTTTTTACTGTTGAGGATCTAAACCCATATGCCAACACCACGTTCTTCAGTTGCTTCTCGTTCTGTGATCCCACAATCCACCTCTTCCGTTCAGATGATTCCGCTGGGCGGCGAGCGGGAGATCGGCAAAAACACATGGGCCTTCCGCTACGAGGACGACATTATCCTCTTGGATGCCGGTTTGGCTTTTCCCGATGAGAGCATGCACGGCGTGAACATCGTGCTGCCGGACATGACCTACATCAAGCAAAACCGCGACAAAGTGCGGGGGATGGTGGTTACCCACGGCCACGAAGATCACATCGGTGGCATCCCGTATCACCTGCGGGAGTTCGATATTCCGGTCATCTACGGCCCCAGATTGGCGCTGGCGCTGCTGGAAGAGAAACTGCGGGAGGTGGGCCTGCTCAACCGCACAGAGCTGCGTCCTGTTGGCCCCCGTGAAATCGTTCCCTTGAGTAAGCACTTTTTTGCCGAATTCATTCGCAACACCCACTCTTTTGCCGATAGCTTTACGGTGGCTCTGCACACGCCTGTGGGCGTCATTATTCAGACCGGCGACTTTAAGATCGACCATACCCCCGTGGATGGGGAGTACTTCGACCTGCAGCGGTTGGCCGAACATGGGGAAAAGGGAGTGCTCTGCCTGATCAGCGACTCCACCAACGCTGAAGTGCCGGGGTTCACCCCCTCTGAAGCCTCAGTGGTGCCCGGTCTCACCAAGGCCATTGCCGGAGCCAAAGGGCGGGTGATCATCACTACCTTTGCTTCTTCGGTGCATCGTCTCAACTTGGTGCTGCAGATCGCCGAACAGCAGGGTCGGGTGGTGTCTCTGCTGGGCCGCTCCATGCTGAATGTGGTGGCTCACGCGCGGCGTTTGGGCTACATCCGCTGCAAGGACGAGACGCTGCAGCCGATGCATGTGATCAACAGCCTGCCGGATGACCGGGTGATCATCCTCACCACCGGATCCCAGGGAGAACCTCTAGCTGCTCTCACCCGCATTGCCAACGGCGAGCACCCGCAGTTGCAAATCAAGCCAGGCGACACGGTGGTGTGGTCGGCCAACCCGATCCCTGGCAACACCATCGCGGTCTCGCGGGTCATCGACAAGCTGATGGAGCTGGGAGCCAATGTCATTTACGGCAAAGACAAGGGCCTGCACGTTTCCGGCCACGGCTGCCAGGAAGACCAGAAGCTGATGATTGCCCTGACCCGCCCCAAGTTCTTCGTTCCCACCCACGGGGAATACCGCATGCTGGTCAAGCACGCCGAAACCGCCATGAGCATGGGGATCCCGCGGGAAAACATTGTAATCATCGACAACGGCGATGTGGTGGAGGTGAACCGGGAGCGCATTGCCATCACGGGCCGCGTCCCCTCTGGCCTGCAGATGATCGCCGCTTCCCACGATGGAGTGGTGATGGATGAGATGCTGCAGGAGCGGCAGCAGATCGCCAAAGATGGCATGGTGACGGTGGTGATCAGCCTGGACGGCAGCGGCCAGTTGCTCTGCACCCCGCAGGTGCAAACCTTTGGCTTGGCGGGGGAAGGGAACCAACTCAAGGGATCCGACCTGAAACCCCTTCTGGAGAACACCCTTCGGCAAGCGTGGCCCCAATTTGCTCGCTCGCTGGAGCGGGGCAGCCTGGACATCGACTGGGCCGGCCTTAAGGGCGAAGTGGAGCGGGTGGTGCGCCGTTTCTTGCGAGAACAATTGCCCGGCAGGCCCACGGTGGCGGTTTTTGTGCAATCCCCTGAAGAGGAGTCTGTGTCTTCTTTGGGTGTGGAAACCCAACCGGAGCCGGTAGCGGGTGCTCTGGGCCGGCGGCGGCGTTCCTCGGCAGCGGTAGCTGCTTCCTAAAACTGGCCCGTTCTCCGTGGCTGGATCGTCTAAGCGCCTTTGGGATCCCTTGCCGAGCGCAGGGATCCTTCCCATTGTGCCGGCTTGTATTCATCCGTGAGAAAACTGCGGAGGGCGGACTCTGCCGCCGCATCCCATTGCAGGGATCCCACCTCGCTAAAGGGAGGGCAGCGGGTTTGGGGAGGGATCGGTTGCCGAAAGGCGCTTAAGAAGGCATCGGCCAAATCGGCGTAGCCCCGGTCGTTGGGGTGAAACCCGTCGGCCAGCGGGCCGGGAAAGAAGGACTCGCGCCGGTAGGAGCGGGGATCGCAGAGCAAGTCCACCACTGGGATCCCCTGTTGGCTTAAGGGGTTGATGGCCCGTTGCGTGAGGCCAACCGAGATCAGGGAGAGCAGTTGGCGCACGCTGCTGGGTTGCTGCTGACCCAGAGGAATCAGGGCGAAGTTGGGCAGGTTAGCCACCGCCAGGCGAGCTTGAGGGGCGCGGGCACGCACCGCCTGCAGCAGGGTTTGGTAATCGGCGGCGAATTGTCGGATCTGTTGATCGACGAAGGGCAAGGGATCCTCACCTCGGAGAGCCCGTTGAGCCGCCGCCAGAGCGATGGCGTTGGTATCGTTTCCGCCCACCCAAATGGTGATCAGGGTGGCATCGGGGGGAAGGCGCGGCACTTGATCCTGCAGCAAATTGGCCGGGATCCCCTGCCTCAGGGCTTGCATGGCGGGGCTGAGCACCGCTCCCGAACGGCCCAGGTTGATAAGCTCCACTGGGCCGGGCAGCAAGCGAGCCAGGCGGGGCACATAGCCCGTTCCATTGGGGCAGTCCAGGGGCTCTGAGCGCTGGGGTCGAGTGCCGGCGGCGTTGGCTGGGCCATCACAGGAAATGGAGGCGTTGTAGCCAACGGCATCGCTGGCTCCCAGGGCAACGTAGCGGGTGAGGGTGGGTGGGCTGGGCACAACAGGGGATCCAGAACTGGCAGAGCAGGCGGTTAGCCCCAAACTGAGTATCAAAATCAGCAGGGAGAGGAGGAACACCCAGCTGTCTTGTTGTCTTGGAGTCGAGTTTTCTGGGGTTCGGGTGCTGGCATCCTTTGCAGAGAGAGGCATGGGAAAGCGGGCATAGATAGGGCGAGGCGGGAAGCACCCCCAGACAGGCTAGCCAAGGATCCCAAAATTGGCGAGGTATGGTGGGAGTATGCCGCTACGGTTTTGCAAGTCCCGCACCTACCACGATCCCCTGCATGGCGCCATCAGCCTGAATGGAGGGGACGCGGTTGAGGCTCTGCTCATTCGCCTGATCGATACGCCGGCCTTTCAGCGGCTGCGCCGCATCCGCCAGTTGGACACGGCCTTTTTTACCTTCCATGGGGCAGAGGGATCCCGCTTTACCCATTCGGTGGGGGTGCTGCAGGTAACGCGGCGGCTGTTCGACAAATTGGCCCATCGTCACCCGGAGCTGCGTCCCTATCGGGCGGTAACCTTGGCCTCGGCTCTGCTGCACGACATTGGCCATGCCCCTTTTAGCCATGCCGGGGAAGAGATCTTCGGCTGCCGGCACGAGGTTTGGACGGCCCGCATTCTCCGGGAGGATCCCCAGGTGAGGACGCTGCTGGCGGAGTTTGATTCCCAACTGCCGGCCCAGATGCAGCAAGTGCTGCAGAAGCAGTTTCCCCTGCCGCTGGTGGGGCAACTCATCTCCAGCCAACTGGACTGCGACCGCTTCGATTACCTGATGCGGGATAGCCTGCTCACGGGTGCCCAATACGGCCACCTGGACTTGGATCGCATCCTAACGGTGCTGGATTATGACCCGGAGACGGGATCCCTGTCCATCCCCGCCCGCAAAGGCCTGGGGGCCATCGAGCACTACCTGGTGGTGCGCTATTTCATGTACACCCAGGTGTACCAACATCCCAAAAGCTTGTGCGCCCGCTTCATCTTGGATCGGCTGTTCAAACGGGCGCAGGTTCTCTTGCAAAGGGGGGAGATTGAGCTGGATCCCATCCTCAGCGCTTGGTGCTGGGCCTCGCTGGCGGCTCAAAAAGGGGATCCCTTCGAGTTGCCGCTCCCCCTCTACTTGGCTGCCGACGATATCATCTTCAGCTACCCCATGCGCCTCTGGGCCATGTCGGGGAAGGATCCCATCTTGGCGGATCTGTCGCGGCGCTACTTGGAGCGGGATTTGTTCAAGGCCCGCAACATTACCCAGTTGTCTGAGGAACAACGCCAAACCCTGGTGGCTGCTGTGCAGGCCAAAATGCTGCGGGATGGGCTGGATCCTGAAAGCTATTTGGGCATCCGCTCTGCCCATGTCCAGGGCTATAGCTTTTATGACCAAGGGATCCAGCTCAAAACCGAGCGTGGCTATGAAGAAATTGCCCATCTTTCCCCTTTGGTGCGTGCCTTGGTGGAAACCCAGCGCCAGGTCTGGCTAATCTTTCCCCGGCCCTATGGCGATATCGTAGAAGGGGTTTTGTCTGCCTAGAAAATCATTGGGCCATCCCAGAGCTAGAGCATTAGAGGTGGGAATCTGTTCCTGAGCACATCTAAACAACGAGGGAAGCAGGAGTGGGGATCCGAGAAATCCTAACGGGGGTATTGTCCTTAACAGCTTTGGCGATTGCCCTGGTGGCTCTGCAACTGAGGCGAGCGTTGCGGGCTTCCCCCTGGCTGAGGGATCCCCCGGCGGAACAGGCAGGGGAAATCGCGGCCGGGATGGAGCGGCTGGCGGTGATCGTGCCCGCCTACAACGAGGCCGAGAACGTGGTGGGCTGCCTGAGCAGCATTCTGGACAGCACCTCTGCCCCTTTACAGGTGTGGTTGGTGGACGATGAATCCACGGATGCCACCTGGGAGCTGGCCCAAGCCCTGGCTGCCGAACGGCAAGATCCGCGCCTACACCTGCTCAAGGGGGATCCCCGTCCCAAAGGCCAAAGGTGGGTGGGCAAAAACTGGGCCTGTGCCCAAGCCGTCGCCCGCGTAGAAGCCGACTACTTGCTGTTTCTGGATTGCGACGTGCGGCTGGGATCCGGTGCCATTGAAGCGGCCTTAGGACATTTGCTGGCAAGCGGCAGCGGCTTGGTGAGTGTAGGGCCGCAATTGGTGTGCGGTTGCCTGGCGGAGTGGCTGGTGCAACCCATCATGATGACCATCCTGGCGGTGGGTTACAACTTTGCCGCCGTCAACGATCCCGACAACCCCAAAGCCTTTGCCTTTGGTCCCTTCCTGCTGTTTCGCCGCTCTGCCTACGAGCAAGTTGGCGGGCATGCCGGAGTGGCCGATGTGGTGATCGAGGATGTGGCCCTGGGGCAACGGATCAAAGCCCAGGGGTTGGGCCTGCAAATTTGCCTGGGAGGGCCGCGGGTGCGCAGCCGCATGTATGCCAACGGGGCTGCCCTTTGGGAAGGGTGGACCAAAAACTGGTTCCTGGGCCTGGAGCGCAACTGGGCCTTGGCGGTGTTGGCAATGGGTACGGTCTTGGGGATCTGCAGCTTGCCCTGGTTGGGGCTGATCCTGGCTGGGGCTACGGGATCCCTGGAGGTGCTGTTGGCCAGCTTTGCAGGGATCCTGGCCCAATTGGCCATCCGGCTTCTGCTCCGGCATTGGGCGCATCTGCCCCTCTGCTACTGGTGGCTAACGGCAGTGGGGGGTTGGGCGACAGCGGCCATCATCTTGGCTTCGGCCATCCGCACCACCACCGGCCGCAACTGGACTTGGCGGGGCCGTTCTCTCGCCGTCCACTGACCGGAGTGCGCCAACACCCCAGAAATGGTACAAGAACATGGTCTAATGGGGGATGTTCGGAAAACAGGCAAGCTGGGTTTAGAAACAGCGGAATAGCACACCATGCAGGCTCTGGTCATCGGATCTGGGGGGCGAGAACACGCTCTGGCCTGGAAGCTGTTGCAGTCTCCCCAGGTTACTCGGATCTACTGTGCCCCCGGCAACGGCGGCATGCAGCAGCTGCCCCGCTGTCAATCCGTGGCTTTGGCGGCTACCGACATTGAAGGCCTGGTGCGGTTTGCTACCGTACAAGGGATCCGCCTGACGGTGGTAGGGCCAGAGCTGCCCTTGGTGCAGGGGATCGTGGACGCCTTCCAGGCAGCAGGGTTGCCCATTTTCGGGCCTAGCCGCGCCGCTGCCCAACTGGAAGGAAGCAAACTCTGGGCTAAGCAATTGATGCAAGAGGCGGGGATCCCGACTGCTCGCGCTACCGGCTTTGCTGAGCTATCTGCCGCTGTGGCCTATCTCGACTCCCAGAGTTTCCCAGTGGTCATCAAAAAAGATGGACTGGCTGCCGGCAAGGGGGTAACCGTTGCCCAAAACCGGGAAGAAGCCGTGCAAGCCCTGGAAGCAGCCCTGGCCAAGCCGGGCGATCAGGTGCTGATCGAGGAGTTTATCCCCGGCCAGGAGGTGTCGGTTTTGGCTCTAACCGATGGCCAGATCTGTGTGCCGCTGCCACCTGCCCAGGACTACAAGCGCCTTGGCGAGGGCGATACTGGCCCCAACACCGGCGGTATGGGAGCTCATGCCCCTGCGGATCACCTGGTAACTCCAGAACTGTTGGCCCGCATCCAAGCCCAGATCCTGGATCCCACCCTGGAGGCTTTGCAACGGCGGGGCATCCGCTACCAGGGGGTGATCTATGCCGGTTTGATGATCACGCCCAGTGGGGATCCCTACGTGTTGGAGTACAACTGCCGCTTTGGGGATCCAGAGGCTCAAGTCCTCCTGCCCTTGCTGGAAAACCCTTTGGACGAGGTGCTGCTGGCCTGTATAGAAGGACGGCTGGCCCAAATCCAGCTCAAATGGAAACCCGGCTATGCCGCCTGCGTGGTGATGGCAGCCCCAGGCTATCCCGATGCCTACGAGCGAGGGATCCCCGTCTCCGGCTTGGATGCAGCTGCCACCACGGGGGCGTTGGTGTTTCATGCGGGTACCCGCCAGGCAGGCAAGCAGCTCCTGAGCGATGGCGGGCGCGTTCTCTGTCTTACCGGCCAAGGGGCAACCCTATCCGAGGCCCTGCGCCAAGCCTACGCAGCTGTGGAGCAAGTGCAGTTTCCCAAGGCCTACTATCGTTCTGACATCGGCAGCCACGCCCTGGGGCCTGCCGTCCGCCGAGGAGTGATCCCTACCCCATAAAGCCATCCCTTGCCCTCTCAGCTGCAGCCGGATGGAAGAAGCCCCAGAGGGGTCGCTCCTCCAGGGCCCATAAAGCAGCTTTGAAAAAAGCTTTGATGCTTAGACGATAGCGCTTTCGGTAACAAGACGGCAACAGTGATATCAAAAGCTCAACTTTACTTTAGATTCCTTAACAATAGCCCTCTGCTTTGACTAGGCACGGATATTGCTGAGCTGAGTCTCTCCCCTCTCGAGGGGGATCCCCCATTAGCCCACTTGAACTGTTGCGGACCCGGATCCCCTAGAGCAGGCATTTCCTCTCCCAGGGTGGAAGAGGGGTTGGGGGTGTTCGTCTGGGGCAGCGCATGGCAGAGAAGACTATCTCTCTCAAATAGATTCAGCTAGAAATCGCAGGAGCCCCGCACTGTACCCGTAGGGTCGGTGTCGGGAGGAATGCGCTTTGATGAAGTACAATGAACTTATGAGCCAAGTCCTGACCATATCCTGTAAGCTCAAGGTAGCCCAGTCGCAAGCCGCCAAATTGGACGCGACGATGGAGGCTTTTGGCCAAGCCTTGAACTGGGTCAACCAGAACACGCCGGAGAAGATCGTCAACGCGGTCAAACTGCAATCCCTTTGCTACTACGAGATTCGAGCCCGGTTCGGCTTGTCCAGTAACTTGGCTCAACAGGTGTGCAGACGGGTAGCGGGTTCCCGCAAAGTGGCTAAGCAGAAAAAGCGTCCCGTCAAGGAGTTTAAGAGCGGCTTTGTTACCTACGACGCACGCATCTTCTCGTTCCGTCAAAAAGACTGGACGGTGTCGCTGACCACGGTGGAAGGGAGAGAACGCTTTGAACTGGCCATTGGCAACTACCAGCGTGGGATGCTGGCTGGTTCCAACCCCAAATCTGCCACCCTGGTCCAGCGGAAGGATGGCTCCTACTACATCCAGATTTGCGTAGAGAAAAAACCACCCAAGCAACAAGATACCGACAAGGTGATCGGGGTGGACTTGGGAAGGACGGATATTGCTCATACGTCAGAGGGGGACAACTGGAATGGACAGCAGTTGAACAGAGTCCGCGACCACTACTCCAAGCTGAGGGCGGCACTCCAACGCAAAGCCAGTAAGGGCACACGCAGTTCGCGGCGCAGATGCAGAGAACTGTTGCAACGGCTGTCTGGCAAGGAGAGACGCTTTCAGTCGCGTCAGCGTTGCGTAGCAAAAACGTGGGTCAATCATCGCATCTCCAAAGCTATTGTCTCTAGGGCAAAAGCTACCAACAGCGCTATCGCTCTGGAAGACCTGACAGGGATCCGGGAAAGGGTCAATCAACAGCCACGCAGCAAAACCGAAAGGCGCAGGGCCAACAGTTGGGCGTTCTACCAACTGAGGCAGTTTCTGGAATACAAGGCTCTGCGTGCGGGGGTTGCTCTGATTCTTGTTCCGCCTGCCTACACGTCGCAGACCTGCCACCGGTGTTTGCACATCCATCCCGACCCTGCGCAATCCTATCGCAGTGGTAAGTCGTTCAAGTGTGGGCACTGTGGATGGGAAGGGGATGCGGATTTGAATGGTGCAAACGTAATTGCGCTCTTGGGGGCTGTCGTAAACCAGCCTAGAGGTCCGGGCTTGTTTTGTTCTCTGGTAGAGCAGAACAGGCTCAGGGCTACTGAAAGCCCGCTCCGTATCGCTTAGCGGTCGGAGCCGGGTAGTTTACAGTAACTGCAATCACCATCCCTCGCCATCTTCAGGCCAAACTCTCGCAGAGCGGGCAAGAAATTTTTGTTTTCGTGATGGGATCGGCTCAACTTCAGCAAGGCAAATCTCTGGATATCGTGCAAGTTTCTCCAGAAATCGAGGGCAAGCCGGATCCCCAGGTCTTGAGCTTTTTGTTGGACAGCCATTGGGATCTGGTTGGGATTTTGCCATTCAGGCTGGGGATCAATGGGAATCTCTTGCGCCTCTTCGTGGCAGATGGAGCGAACCAAATGGCGCAGATGGTTGCGGAGTTCTTCTAGATCCTGTGGAGATTCAGAGGGCCAATCAACACACTTCCGCCGCTCTTCTAAGGAAAACTTGGCCCATTGATGGAGCTTGAGCTTGATCCCGCACAAATCCAGCTTTAGGCGCAAGGTCATGGGGATGCATCGCAGAGAGTCGGCAAAATCTTGCTCAAACTGAAACAGAGTCATGGGAACCTCGATTAGGAACCAAATCTAGAGTTGAGGGGATTGCTTGAGCGGTGGGTCGGCTTTCTCAAGAGCAACGGCACAGGCTTTTAATTCCGGCTGGCCGGAATCGGGACAACTGATGTCATGGGTAAGGGCATTACACTCGGCTTGTTCTGCCCAGAGGGATCCCCAGTGCATGGGCACAAACACTGTTCCAGGGGCGATGTTGGCAGTTATCTTGGCCGGGAAATAGGCCCGCCCGCGGGCAGAACGCACTTGAACCCAATCTCCATCTTGGATGCCCAGCTTTTCCGCATCGCGAGGATGGATTTCAATAAAGGGTTGGGGGTGCATTTGCTTGATTTTTTCAATCCTGCCGGTGCGGGTTTGGGTGTGCCAATGGCCGTAAAGCCTGCCCGTGGTTAATACGTAGGGAAACTGGGGATCCGGCGGCTCTGCTAGGCCACGGGAATGGTGGGGGATAAAGCGGGCGCGGCCATCGGGGGTCGGGAAACGCCAATCTGTGTAGAGGCGAGTGGACTTAGGGGCCGAGGTTCTTTCTTTGGGATAAGGCCATTGCTGAGGGCCTCGTTCTGCCAAAAGGGCATGGCTGAGGCCGGAGTGATCGCAGAGGCGATTTGCGGTAAGGGCGGCAAATTCTGCATAAACCTCTGCCGCGGTTTGGAAGGAAAATTGCGCTTCAAAGCCCAACCTGCGCCCCACTTCAGCAAAGATCTCCCAATCGGGTCGGGCTTCGCCAGGGGGATCTCGAAAGGCTTGACAAAGGGTAACCCTGCGCTCGGAGTTGGTCATCACCCCGGTTTTCTCGCTCCACTGACAGGCAGGCAAAAGCAAATGGGCATATTCTGCCGTTTCTGTAGGGTAATAAGCCTCTTGATAAACAGTAAAGGGAGACTTTTTCAGGGCTTTTTTGACCCGTTCCAGATCCGGAAAGCTCACCAAAGGATTAGTGGCCACAATCCAGAAGAACTGCAGGGATCCCGTCTCCAGAGCGGCAATCATCTCGGTGGCCCTCAGTCCTGGGTGGGGGGAGATGGAGCCGCCGGGCAAACCCCAAGCCTGCTCCACCTCTGCCCGATGCTGGGGCTGGCTCACCAGCCGATATCCCGGCAGCAGATGGGATAACCCCCCTGCCTCTCGACCGCCCATGGCATTGGGCTGGCCGGTCAAGGAAAAGGGGCCCGTCCCCGGTCGGCCAATTTGCCCGGTCAGGAGATGCAGGTTGATTAAGCTGGTGATCTTGGCGGTGCCCTCACTGGACTGGTTTAGGCCCATCGACCAAAGGGAGAGAACCCTTTGGGATCCCTGCCAAAGCTTGGCTGCTTCGATCAAATCCTCGGTGGCAATTCCGCAGCGCTGGGCCACAATCTGCGGTTCATAATCGGCCAGCAAAGCTGCATATTCAGCAAAACCTTGGGTGCAGCCCTCGATAAAATCAGCAGCAATGGATCCCCACTTTAACAACAAATGGGCAATCCCATTGAAAAGATCGATATCCGTACCGGGGCGAATTTTTAAGTGGAGATCGGCAGCTTCTGCTGTCTGAGTGCGCCGGGGATCCACGACCACCATTTTGAGGGGGGATCCGGGCTTGTGCCGCTTCTTCAAGCGATTAAAAAGAATGGGATGGCACTCGGCGGTGTTGGTGCCCACCAGAAAAGCCAGATTGCAGAGATCGAGATCCTCGTAGCAGCAGGGGGGGCCATCGGATCCCAGGGATTGGGTGTAGGCCGAGACGGCTGAGGACATGCACAGGCGCGAGTTGGTGTCGAAATTGTTGGTGCCCAGGCAGCCCTTAATGAGCTTTTGAGCAACGTAATAGTCTTCAGTGAGCAACTGCCCCGATCCATACATAGCCATGGAGTGAGGGTTGTCTTTGAGGCAGCGCAGCCGAGAAACCATCTCCTCAAAAGCCTGATCCCAAGAAATGCGACGAAAGGGCTGGCCCAAGCTCTCCCGAAACAGGGGATAGAGCAGCCGATCTCGACCAACTGCCTCCAGAACCGTAGCCCCCTTTACACAGACCATCCCCAAGCTGGAAGGATGCTCCCGGTCGCCTCTTATTTTCCAGCCACCTGAGGCTGTCGAAACCGCTTCCAATCCACACCCTACGCCGCAGTAGGGACATAGGGTTTTGATGACGGCTTTTTCCGGCTCCATCGCGGTCACCATGAGTGGGGATCCCTGTCAGGATGGATAAGTGTCTTGCATTTTGGATCCCGATAGGCCATCAGGTTAAGGATCTCTCAGCCGAGGAGATCGGCCACTTGGATCTCAAATCCGGGCAATACAACCTGGCTTTTGGCAGTCTCTTGTTCGGTTAGCCAAAGGTGGCGATCCTGAGTCTGGATAAAAATAAATTTGCTTTTGGGAAAAACCAGCCAGACTTCCAGCGCACCGGAGCTGAGATACTCCTGGGCTTTCAAGAAAATGTCCTCTCCAGAGTCGGTTGGGGAGAGGATCTCTCCGGTGAGGGGATAGCTCTGCGGCAAAGTGGCAATATCCTCTCCAAATTGCTGGATTAAATCTGGAGACAGGTAGGCAACATCAGGTCTTCTGACTTTGCCTGTCGTTTGGCAGGGAGCCTTCACCAAAACCATACCCCCCAATGGCAGACATTCAACATAACCGAGCCAACGGAAGAGAAGTCGGGTTTGGATCTTTGCATGCCCTAAGGTTTGCCCCACTTTCTCCACAATGTAGCCATCTACCCATTTGGTTGGAGCAACTGGGTTGGCCAGACAGTCGGCAAGGGTTTTGGGCAGGGCAAGACCCGCTCCTCCATTGGGAGATCGGTTGGAACTACCTGAACCGGAGCAGCGGCCATCAACTTCCCTCTCCAAGTATTTTGAACCCTAGCTCAATCCCCTCCATGGGCAAAGCGGCGATAGAGGAAGTCAAGGGCGCGGTTACGCAATTCGTAGAACTCAGGCATTTCCATAATGCGGGAGCGGATGCGCGGTCGCTCAAAGGGAATGGTCAAGATCTCACCAATATGGGCAGCGGGGCCGTTGGTCATCATCACCACACGGTCTGACAAGTAGAGAGCCTCGTCGATGTCGTGGGTAATCATCAAAACTGTGCAGCGGTGATCCCGCCAAATGGCCAGCAGCTCATCTTGTAGATCTTCCTTGGTAATGGCATCCAAGGCCCCAAAAGGCTCATCCAAGAGCAAAACTTGCGGACGAACGGCAAGAGCACGGGCAATGGCTACCCTTTGCTTCATGCCTCCAGAAAGCTGCTTGGGCCGCTTGTGGGCTGCCTCTGCTAAACCTACCAATTCTAGGTGTTCTTCAACGATTTCCCTTTTCTCCCGCCGGGATTTGTTTGGGTAAACCTGATCCACCACCAGATAAATATTTTCAAAGGCAGTCAGCCAGGGCAAAAGGGAATAATGTTGAAACACCATCATCCGATCTGGCCCTGGGGAGGTGATGGGCTGGCCCTTGAGGGCGATGGATCCCGAAGTGGGAGTCGAAAAACCCGCCACCATGTTGATCAAGGTGGATTTGCCACAACCCGAGTGGCCGATAATGCAAACAAACTCACCGGCGGCCACTTCCAGATTGATATTTTCCAGCGCAACGAAGGGCCCTGCTGAGGTGAAGTAGGTCTTGCCCACATTCTGAAGACAAAGAAGGGGCAGTCCTGCAACCGGAGATGCAGAAGATAGCGGTGAGGAAGATAGGCGAGAACTGGTCATCATGGTGTTTTCCAATCGAGAGTTTAAGGTAACAAAAGCTAAACTTCGCTGAGCTGGTACTCCTGCAGCTTCAGATCCTGCCGGATGGCCACCGACTCCAGGTAAGCAACGGGATCCTCTCCGTCAAAGCGGGATCCATCGCCAAAGAGTAAAGCTCCGCGGTCGTGGGCCCGATCCGGAAGGCCCAGTTCTCTGGCGGCTAGGGCGTAGGTTTCGCTGTCCAGAACTTGGTCGAGAACCGAAACCCAATTGCGGGGAAAAGCGCAGAGTCCCCAGCGAGCCATCTGCGTCAGGATCCAGAGGTGTTCCAATCTTTCCGGACAGGTGTTGCGCCCGTTGGCAAACTGGTGAAAACCGGTGAGGGCTTGGGATTCATCGGCAATTCCCCGCTGCAGAATACCCGTCCACCCCGGCTGCAGATCCTCCAGGGCCACGCCCACATACTGGGGCTGAGCCAGCCACTCCAAGATCTCAGAACGGTGCTGCGGCTGATCGCAGTAGTGACAAGCCTCCAGTAGTGCCTTGACCAGAGCTACATGGGTACGGGGGTAGTTTTGCGCCCAATCCTGGCGCACTGTCAGCACTTTTTCAATGTGGCTGGGCAAGATTTCGAGAGTGGTGGTGACGATAAATCCCAACTGTTCCCGCACGGCGCGGGAGTTCCAGGGCTCGCCCACGCAGTAGCCATCGATGTTGCCGGCCTTGAGGTGGGCCACCATCTGCGGGGGTGGGATCACCGTCAACGTAACGTCCCGATCCGGATCCACCCCCCCACCGGCCAGCCAGTGCCGCAACAGGAAGTTTTGCATGGAAGCCGGATGAACCACTCCCAGGGTGTGGACTGTGTCGGGGGTGTGGTTGAGGTATTGGCGAAAATCCGCCAGGCTTTGAACGCCTCGCTCCAAAAGTCTGCGCCCAAAGGTAATGGCGTTGCCGCCACGGGAGAGGGTTAAGGCGGTTACCAAAGGCACCGGAACTCCCCCTACTCCCAAGGTGGAAGCCAACGGGATCCCGGCCACCACCATGGCCGCATCCAGCCGACCGGAGCGGATCCCTTCCCAGATGGTCTTCCAGCCTGGCTCCCGCACCAGGGTGACCTGCTCCAGGCCATGCTTTTGAAACAGGCCTTTTTCCTGCGCCACCACCAGAGGCGCGCAGTCGTTGAGGGGCACAAAGCCAATCTCCAAATTGACCTTCTCCAGGCCGTGTTTGGCAATGGCCACGCGAACAGGCGTTTTTTGGCGAGCCCGCTTTTGCTGGTTGAGAAAGTAGATCATCTCTCCCCGCAGGCTGTAGTAGTCGGGGTGACGCACCACTTCCAAACGATGGCGGGGTCGAGGAAAAGGGATCCGCAAAATCTGGCCAATGCGGGCCTCCGGGCCATTGGTCATCATTACCACCCGATCCGAAAGCAGCAGCGCCTCATCCACATCGTGGGTAACCATGACACAGGTGAGCTGCTCCGCCTGGGCAATCTCCATCAGTTGCTCCTGCAGGTTGCCGCGCGTCAAGGCATCCAGAGCGCCAAAGGGCTCATCCAACAGCAGCACCCGCGGACGGATGGCCAAAGCCCGGGCAATGGCTACCCGCTGTTTCATCCCTCCTGACAGATGGGCCGGTCGCTTGTCGGCTGCCCCCTGCAACCCCACCTGGCGGATGTGCTCTTCCACAATCCGGCTTCGCTCTGCTTTGGGAAGGGATCCCAGCACCTCGTCCACAGCCAGGGCAACGTTCTCCCGCACGGTCAGCCAGGGCAGCAGGGAATAGTTCTGAAACACCACCATGCGATCTGGGCCGGGATCTGTAACCTGTCGGCCCTCCAGGAGAATGCCTCCGCGGGAAGGCTTTTCCAGGCCGGCGATGATGTTGAGCAGGGTCGATTTGCCACAGCCGGAGTGGCCGATCAACGAGACAAATTCCCCCTTTTGGATCTCCAGGTGGATGTCTTTCAGGACAGGATAGACCTCTCCGTTGTCGAGGAGAAATTCCTTGTCGACATGATCCACTTCAATGTAAGGCTGAGTCTTCATGATTCCCCTGAGATGATTTCTGAGAGCATGGAGAAATTGTCAGCAACCAATCTAAAACTCGGCCAAGCTCATTTAGCGATCCTCAGCCACCACCAGCGAGCCAATCCAAGCCGTGATCCGATCCAGCAGAAGACCCACCATCCCGACATAGATCAAAGCCAGAATGATTTCGCTGATGCGGGAGCTATTCCAGGCATCCCAGATGAAGAACCCGATGCCCACACCGCCAATCAACATTTCCGCTGCCACAATGGCCAGCCAAGACAAGCCCACCCCAATGCGCAAGCCGGTAAAAATATAGGGCACAGTTGCCGGGAAAACGATTTTGAAAAAGTACTTCCAGCCGGACATGCGCACAATTCTGGCCACGTTGCGGTAGTCCTGTGGGATCTGCTGTACGCCGACAACGGTGTTGATCAAAATGGGCCAGAGGGCCGTAATGAAGATTACGAAAATGGCGGAAGGGTTGGCATCTCGAAAGGCAGCCAAAGAAATCGGCAGCCAGGCCAAAGGCGGCACCGTGCGCAGCACCTGAAAAATGGGATCCAAAGCCTCGTACAGCCAGCGATTGACCCCGATGATCATGCCGCCCACAACCCCCACCAAGCCGGCCAGGGCAAACCCAATGAACACCCGCCGCAAGCTGGCCCAAATTTGCCAGAACAGCCCTTTGGCATTGCCGCCATAGTCAAAAAAGGGATCTTTAATGAGGGGATCCCAGGTGTCCTGCCAAACCTGGAGAGGGGTGGGCAAGTTGGCTCCGGGGCGGCTGTAAATGATTTGCCAGAGAATCAGGACGAGCAAAATGGCCGTAGCGGGCAACAGAATGCGACGCAGCGCTTTGTGGATTTGGACTCTTTGCCGCCAAGCAGAAGAAGGTGCAGAACTGGCGGGGGAACCGATTCCGGTACTGGACTGAAGAACAGAACCTTGGCCGGTTTTCAGCAGCCAGTGGCCTAGGCCAACCAGTAGGGGAAGCAGGATCCGAAAGAGGTGGTAGCCCAACTGTAGGGCAGAGTGGAAAATCCTCATGGCTTGCTGGGAGTAAGGTTGAAGTCAACTTAAGAGGATCCCAAGAGAGAAGGGGTTTCAGTTGAACACTCTTTGTGGGGATTCGGGGATCCCTTCTCTCCTGGACAGAGGGTTTGCAGCTAACTTGCTGGGGAAAGTTGGGAAATTAGGCCAGCTTCTTAATCGCCAATTTCTCCAGGTAGGCGGCAGGATTTTCGGGATCGAACTGCACCCCGTCGAAGAAGGTTTCCACTCCTCGGGAAGGGCTGGGGGGAATGGCCGCCTCCTGGCCAATGGCTTTGGCAGCTTCCCGCCAGAGTTCTTCCCGATTCACCCGCTCCACCAAGGCTTTGGTATCGGTGTCGGCAGGTAGGTAACCCCAGCGAATGTTTTCGGTCAAGAACCAGAGATCGTGGCTCTTGAAGGGGTAGGAAGCGTAGTTCTGCCAGAACTTCATCAGGTGGGGGCTGTTTTCAACGACCTTGCCGGTGCCGTAGTCAAAAGTGCCCCGAGAACGGCCCAAGATATCGGTCACGGGAACCCCCAGCCAGCGGCGGTCGCCGATGATGCGACACATCTCCTCTTTGTTTTCCATCTGGTCGCACCAGATCTGGGCTTCCAGCACCGCTTTCAACAGGGCAAGGGTGGCTTTCGGGTGCGCATCCACCCAGTCGGCCCGCAGGGCAAAGGCCTTTTCCGGGTGGCCGTTCCACAGCTCGCCGGTGGTGAGGGCACTATACCCCTCTTTTTGGTTCACCAGCTGGGCATTCCAAGGCTCGCCCACACAGAAGGCTTCCATGGTTCTGGATTTCATATTGGCCACCATCTGCGGCGGCGGCACCACAATGATGGAGACGTCGCTAGTGGGATCGATCCCGCCTGCGGCCAGCCAGTAGCGCATCCACACGTCGTGGGTGCCACCAGGGAAGGTCATTGCACATTTGGGATCCCCGCCGGCAGCTCGGACCTCGGCAAACTTGGCCTTGAGGGGGGAACTATCCAGGCCGATTTGCAAATCCCGATATTGGTTGGAAATGCTAATGCCCTGACCGTCCAGATTGAGACGGGCCAAAATGTACATAGGCACCGGCTTGCCATCGGTAACTTTGCCGGTGGTGATGAGGTAGGGCATGGGGGTGAGGATGTGTGCCCCATCGATGCCGCCGGCGGCGGATCCCAGCACCAAGTTGTCGCGGGTGGTGCCCCAAGAGGCCTGCTTGACCACCTCCACATCTTTCATGCCGTACTTGTCGAAAAACCCCTTCTCTTTGGCGATGATCAGGGGGGCCGCGTCGGTTAGAGCGATGAACCCCAGCTTGGCGCTGGTGGTTTCGGGAGTATCGGCCTGCGCCACCCAGTAGCCTTTGCCCAAGGATTGCGATTGGGCGCGCGGGATCCCAGCCGTGGCCGCCCCAGCCGTGAGAGCAGCCACCCCGGCCAAAAATTGCCGACGGGAGACGGGAGAGGAAGTGCTGAACAGCTTAGACATCGAAACCTCCAAGATTTACAACGACGAAGAAAGAAAAACTTTCAGGACGGCAACAGAACCGCTAGCGGGTTACCAAAACAGAAGCCTGGGCGGCGGACGGATGCTGACGCGGCCTGGCCCCAAAGTGCTCCCTGAGCAACTCCACCAAGACCGGCTTGAGGTCTTCGCAAGGGATCCCTTTGCGCACGCATTCGCCCAGCTTGGCGTCTTTGCCCACCTCTCCCCCCATGTAGATGTCCACGGCCTCCACCACCCTGCCGTCCTTGCGAGCAGTGGTGCCCATAAGGCCGATATCGGCTACTTGGGGTTGGCCGCAGGAGTTGGGGCAGCCCGTCCAGTGGATGCGCACCGTTTGGGGGATCTCCAGCTCCGCCTCCAGCTCCTCCATCAAGGCCACAGCCCGGTTTTTGGTCTCGATAAGGGCAAAGTTGCAGAACTGGTTGCCCGTACAGGACACCAACCCCCGCTGCAAGGGCCCTGGGTTGGGGGAGAACTTCTTCAAGAGCGGCTCTTTGAGGAGCGGGGCCACTCGGGAGTCGGGCACATTGGGGATGAGCACGTTCTGCTCCACCGTCAGCCGCAGCTCCCCGGAGCCGTACACCTCCGCCAAGCGGGCCAGCTCCATCATCTCCAGGGCGTTGAGCCGCCCCACAGGCACGTGCAGGCCGACAAAGTTGAGGCCCGGCTGCTTCTGGGCATGCACCCCCAGCAGATCCCGCTTGTGCCAGACCACCTCATCTTTTTCCGCTGCCCTGAGCAGAGGGTGGCCAGTCTGGCGCTCCACAGCCGCCCGGAACTTCTCTAGGCCCCACTCGTCAATGAGCCACATCAACCGCGCCTTTTGCCGGTTGGCCCGCAGGCCGTGATCCCGGTAGACCAGCAGCACCGCCTCGCACAGAGGAACCACATCGCGGGGATCCACCCAGACATCTAGGCCAATTGCCTCGGCGCAGCGGCGAGCCGAGAAAAAGCCGCCCACCAGGACGTTGAAGCCCAGGCGGCCATTTTTGAAGGCGGGCACAAAGGCCAGGTCGTTGATCTCCGCATGCACGGAGTTGTCGCGACAACCGCAGATGGCGATGTTGAACTTGCGCGGCAGGTTGCTGAAGGAAGGGTTGCCCTCGCCGTTGTTGGTGATCATGTCCTGCACCTTGCGGGTGAGACCGCGCACATCGATCAGCTCGTCCGGGTCAATACCGGCCAGAGGGGATCCCGTGATGTTGCGCACGTTGTCCATGCCCGACTGGATGCTGGTCAGGCCTACCTCTTTCAGGTAGCCCAGGATCTGGGGCATTTCCTCGATGGGGATGCCCCGCAGTTGCAGGTTCTGCCGGGTGGTGATGTCGGCTACGCCCTGTTCTCCATAGGGGTGGATGATTGCGCCCAACATCCGCATTTGGCCGCTGGTTAGGATCCCATTGGGCAGGCGCAGCCGCAGCATGAACTGACCTGGGGTGCGCTTGCGAAAGAAGATCCCCAGCCACTTGAGGCGGTGATCCCGGTCGTCTTCAGGAATGTTCTCCCAACCCATCCGGGCAAACGCCTCCAGCTCGGCCTTGACCGCCAGCCCATCCTTTTCGCTTTTGAGGCGTTCAAATTGGTTCGCCATGATCGCTGCTGTGGGGTGAACACTGGCTACTCTAGCGATGACGAACTGTTAACTTTGGTATTGGCAGTTACACTCTGTAACAGGTTATGCAGTTTTGTCATTCTCGAATTGCGCTTTATGCATAAAGTCAAGCTTCCAGGAGCAGCAGACTCCTCTCTCCCCTTTGGGAAAGGGGCTGGGGGTGAGGAAAAGCTAGTTGAGAGGGTTGAAAGAGTTGAAAGGCTCCCTCTGCCAGAGCAGACGGGGCGGGATCCCCAGCCCTTCGGTGAGGGGTGCGGGCCGTTGGGAAGTTTGGGGATCGCAGTCGTAGAGAGCGGTGGTGTAGCGGTAACTGCGGGGGGGGCCACCGTTGAGGCGAATGCCGCTAATTTCAAAGGTGTAGTTGCGATTGGGCTGGATCGAACCCACGGAGTAGGTCAAAGTTTCCAGGCCAAAGGCGGGATCCCCCACGCGGAGATCTCCAACAGGCACCGGCTCGCCGCTGAGGGCATCGGTGATGCGGACTTGGGCTTGGCTGAGATCAGCCTTGCCGCCACGGCTGGGCACCGAGAAAGACCAGCGGTAGGCAGACAGGGGCTGGCCGGAAAACCCTTCTAGGCGGTAGAGGTAGCCGTCTTTCTCCGGGAAGGCGATGAACTCTGGATCTGGCACCGACTCGTCAAAACCGAAGATCCAGTTGGCGTTGGCCTGGGTCACCCGTCCAGCCCGTGGGTCAAAGACAATGCCGTAGGCCCCCTGGGCGTACTGAGGATACAGGTTCCAGCGGCGATGCCCCACATCCACAAAGTTTTCTCGACCTGGCTCGGCAAAATAGATGTCCACCTGCCGCGCCAACACCCGGCCTGGATCGGGGCCGTTCAGCTCTAGGATGGGCCCAACCGCCAGGTTGCTGAAGCGGGATCCCGCCTCCCCAGCAGGGGTAAAGCAGCGCCAAGAAGGGGGCGGCTGGTGGCTGAGAGTACCATTGGCTACCTGCATCAAGGCCGCTTGCTGGGCGGCTTCTAGGAACTGAGGATTGAGCTTCACCGGCGGTAACTGGTGCAACAGCCGTAGAAAATTCAGCCGATCCATCATCTTTTGGGCTGCTGCAGGCGTAAGGCGACCGGGGTTGCAGGTGGCAACCTGGGGCTGTTCGGCGTAAATAGGCCCCGTGAAGCTGCGGGTCTGGCGATCCAACCGGCACAGGAAGCTGGCAATCGGCACTTCCCCTGCCCGCGGTGGCTCCATCGAGGTAGGGGATCCTCCACAGGCCGCCAGCAGACAAAGACAAAAGATCCCCACGATCCTCAAAGCCCAAAGCTGAACCAACTTGGGCAACCGCTGCAAGGGCATGCAAAAACCAGCCGAATTATGAGCCGGTGGGGGTGGGGGTGATGCTGGGGGGGCTGACGGTGCTGCTGCTGCTCTCGCCACAAGCAGGCAACAAGCCCAGACAGGCAAACAGGGCTAAGGCCGCCAAAAGCTGGTGGGTCACTTTGGGTTGCAACGTAGCCATGACAACAAACCTCCCAAATGCTGCTGGGTTTGATCCTGTTCTATCACCTGGCCAGGTGGGTTACAGCACCAAGATCCATGGCGACAAGGGTATAACTTAAGCCCAAGTCAAGGAACGCTCACCCAAGTCGGCTACATCCACTAGGACTGGGATCCAAGCCCACTTTTTCTCTCCACCCATAGTGGAGTACGGATCCCCACAACTGATACATTCACGCTGAACTCTCCTGAACATGGTTCAGGAAAGAAGCGAGCGCATCCTGCCTATCTCTGTTCGCGTCAGCGGGACGGAGTCCAAACAGGAAGGCGGTATCCCGCAAAGCCCTGAGGAATACCCCCCGAGCGCTTTCCCCCTTCACTTCCCGGCAACCGTTGCGGTGGACTCAAGGATCAGGGGGAAACTTGGTCTACTATATCCCTCTCAATGACTTTTGCCAAACCGCCTAAAGCTCAGTAAATTCAGCAAAGTTCAGGGTTTTGGGGGTTAGAGGCATGCTCTTCTTGCGCTCAAGCGAAAGATTGCTGTGATCAATGCTGCTTTTTGCCCGATTGATAAGGGATCCCCAAAAGCTTGTCAGGGGGTGATCTGGAACTCCAGGTTGTAGGTTTGGAGTAAGTTTATGGTTTCGTGATCGGTGATGTTGGTGTCGGCCAGCTCCAAGTTGTAGAAATCGATGAACTCTTCGTGGTCAAAATAGGGGCCGGCATGCCAGGTACCCATCTCCAGTTTGATAAAGCGATCCCCAGGCACCCGAAAGGCTTGAATCTGATCCACGTGCAGCTCATCGGCAGGGGGTGCAACACCAATAAACCACTCCTTGCCATTGAGGGATCCCAGGCACTGGGTGCAGCGGATGTGGTGGGTGATCTGAGTAAACTTGAGGCCGCGGCGAGGCAAGCGCATGATGTAAAAGCGGGGCTGCCCTTGATTCAAGAACAACTGAGCATCTTGACTGTCGAAGGGTTTGTGATCGGGAGTGGGGCAAATGACCTGTCCGTAGGGGGCAAAGTTTTCCGGTTCAGCGAGATGGGCCTTCAGTTGGCGCAATTGGCTGGTCACCCTGCTCTTCTCCTTTGCGTTTGACGAGCTGTCTTGTGTCTCACTGTTGCCCTACAACGTGAGCACGAGGGCGTGAAGACGCAAACAGCCCAGCGAACCCCATTCTATCGAGACTTGGCCAGGCAGCTTCCCTTCTGGAAGGGATCCCTGAGCAAGCCCAAGCTGCTCAAGGTCGCAAGTACAATGGGAAAACTTCCCAGCCTCAGCAGAGCAAATGGCGATGCAGCGGGACTTACAAGAGCTGATCATCTCCCCAGCTCAAGTTCAAAGCCTCTCTCAAGTGCCGGTGGCTTGGTTGTATCGGCCTCGGCCCGTTCGTCGTTTTAAAGACCGTCTGCGCCAGTTCTCCGCTTTCTGGGATCTCCTACGCTTGCTGGTGACGCTGGACTTGTTCTTGCGTTTCTTGACCTTCTGGACAGGGGGATCCCTACTTACCCTGGTGGGGCGGATTTGGATCCCTGGCCTACAGGCCACTTGGGGCACTTGGCTGGTGGAATGGGGGATCCTGGCGGCTATTGCCGCTCTGGGCCAAGCCTATTGGATTTTCCGCAGCCGTCGCATGCCGCTGCTGTTGAACTTGCTGGGGGAAGTGGATCGCTACAACCGAATCATCCAGGCCATCCACGTCAACGACCAGTTGGTGGAAGCGGGCAACCCCGAGGTGAAGCTGGCCCAGAGGGCTGAGGTGATCGAAGCCCTGAAGCTGACCCGGGCCGATCTCATTCGCGCCTTGAAAACCGAACGGATCTTGCGGCAAAACGAAGACCTGATCGAGCAGCAGAGCGAGTTCTTCGGCGATAACTTGGCAGCTTTGACAGCTCTGCAGGTGAGCGAGCAGGCCAGCGAACAGGGGCGAATCCTGGAGGCTGCTTTACAGATTGCTCTGCAGGTGCGCTCCCAAATCCGCCGTTTGCAAGAGCGAGAAGCCAACCACCCCCCAAACAGGGATCCAGACAAGATTGAGAAAGATCAGCAGGATAGAGATGGCAACTCAGATGGGCAGTGAAACAGATGGTTATTTTTGTCGGCAGGCGGCGCTGTGGGTTCTAATCCTTGGGAGAAAGTTGAGGTTGATTGCACCGCGTTAGCAGGTCGGAGACCGAAATTGGAGTGACCCCATCTCCCTGATTGGTGCTAAATCCCCGCTCTGCACTATTCCGCACTGTCAAGATCGCCTGCCGGCGCTACACTGGGGCTTGTCTTGGATCCCTCGGTCATCTGCGCACCTTTGATGAGCCTTTTGGCCCGCTCCCTGGCCTACGCCCAGAACCACAGCGACATGCTGTTTCAAGCTTTCGTCCAACACCTGCAACTGGTGGCGGTGCCTTTGGGAATGGGGCTGCTGTTGGGTTTGCCGCTGGGCTTTTTCAGCTCCCGCTCCCAGATGCTTTCTCTGGTGGTGATCAATGCGTTCAGCAGCCTGCGGGTGATCCCCAGTTTGGCCATTTTGTTTTTGGCCATCCCCTATTTCGGCCTCAGCTTCCGTTCGGCAGTCGTCGCGCTAACCCTCCTGGCTTTGCCCCCCATTCTGATCAGCACGGATGTGGCCTTCCGCAGCCTTGAGCCGGCCCTACGGGAAGCTGCCCTGAGCATGGGCATGACTCCTGGCCAGGTACTGCGGCACGTGGAGATCCCTTTGGCCTTGCCGGTGATCTTGGCCGGTGTTAAAACGGCTACCATTGAGGTGATTGCCAGTGCTACTCTGGCAGCGTTTATCGGCGCAGGAGGGCTGGGTACTTTCATTACCCTAGGGTTTGCCCTCTACGACAACGCCATCTTGCTGGTGGGGGCGGTTCCAGTGGCCCTTCTGGCTATTGCGGCCGAGATCGGCCTTGGCACTCTGCAGCGGGCTTTGGAACCTCCCCAAGCCTGAGGTTCTGTGAGGGATCCCATGCTGTTTTTCTCTGGTTCTTCTGAAGTGCGATCCCGTTGGCCTTTCCGCTCCATTCCTTTGCGGGTGGCGTTGCTGCTGCCCCTAGTGCTCTCAGTAGCAGGGGGAGTGGGGGGAGTGGCCTATCTCTCCTGGCAGGGCGGGCGACACCTGGCGCTGCGCTTGACGGAGCAACTGAGGCGGGAAGTTACCGACCGCACCGAAGAGCATCTTGCCAGATATTTGCAAATTCCCCTTCAGATCAATGCCCTCAATCAAGGGGCAGTGAGGGGGGGGCTGCTGCCCGATTTGACAACCCCCAGCCCAGCCGATCTAGAGGTGCTGGAAGCTCACTTTGCCCGCCAGTTGCAGCCATTTCCTGAGCTCAGCTATGTCGGCTTTATTTCCGCCCAAGGGGGGTTTGTGATCGCCCGCCGTCACGCCGATGGGTCGATTTGGACTTACCACACCCCCAGCCTGCTGCCAGGATCCGTCCGGAGCCGCCAACGGGATCCAGAGACAGGGGATCCCACAGGGTTCACTCGCCGGTTGGGCTTTGTGGATCTGAGGCAGTTGTTCTGGTTTCCCCAGCTCCTGCAGTCGGAAGGGATCCGCGACACTTGGGTGGTAACCCGATTTTTTGCGGAGCTTCCTGCCCAGGATCCAGAGCGGCTGATCATGACGTCCCTATCCCTGACCGACTCGGGGGGGCGGGTTTACGGCAGCTTAGTGGCTTCCCTCTCCGTCCGGCAGCTTCAAGCCTTTCTGGAACAGATGGAAGGCCGTTCTCCTGCAGAGGTGAGTTTTCTGCTGGACGAGGAAGGACAGGTGGTGGCCAGTACGGCGGGGCCTGCTCCCCATCCGCTGCTGGTGGCTGTGCAAGAGCAGGTGGGCTCCTGGGAGACGGCCTCTTCTCAAAATCCGCTGCGCCTCGTGGTTGGCGGGATCCCTTACTGGGTGGAGGTGGAGTCCGTTCAGAGTGAAGGGAGGCTAGGTTTTTATTTCGTGTACGGGATCCCAGAGGCAACCCTTCTGGCCGAAGTCCATCGGAGCGCCCAACAGGCTGCGCTGCTGGGGGGTGGGCTATTGCTGAGCATGCTGGGGACAGGGATCCTCCTCGGCGAAGCTCTCTCCCGTCCCCTGCGCCGCCTCACCCAAATCGCCGAGCAATTTATCCAAAGCGGCTTCCAGCCCTGGCCCCCTTTGGATCCCGGCCCCATCCAGGAGGTGCAGACGCTAACCAAAGCCTGGCAGCAGGCGGCAGCAGCTCAGCAGGCCCTGCTGGATCGTCTGTGGCAGCAGCAGCAAGAATACCGCGCCGTGGTGGAGCAGCAGACAGAGCTCATTTGCCGCTTTCGGCCCAATGGGCACATCACCTACGTCAACTCTGCTTTATTGCGTTTCTTCGATCATCGGGTAGAAGAAGTGGTGGGCCGAGCTTTGTGGGATCTGCTGCTGGAAGAAGAGCGGGAGGTGGTGCTGCAGGCTTTTGCCGCTCTCACGCCTGAGAGTCCTTTTTATAGCAGCGAGCGGGAGTACCCCGGCAAAGACGGCCAGTCCCGCTGGGTGAGCTGGGTGGATCGGGGCATTTTCGACAGCCAGGGCCAGTTGGTGGAGATCCTCTCGGTGGGGCGGGAGATCACCGAGCAAAAACGGGCAGAACAGCAGTTGCAGGCCCTCAACCGCGAGCTGGAAGCCCAGGTGGAGCTGCGCACGGCCAAGCTGCAGCAGGCTTTTCGCTTTGAGGCGATGCTGCGCGCCCTCAGCGGCCAGATGGTGGCCAGCCTGAATGAGGGGGAAATTCTGGAAGAAGTGGTCAAAAGCCTGGCCGAGGCACTCAACCTAAGCGGCTGCCATATCCTCTTGCTCTCAGACGATGGATCAACCTGGATCCCTGGCTACTGCTACTCCCCCTCTCTCTCTTCTGACGTGGCTCAAGATGGCGGGGCGGATCCCTTGCATGGGCCAGACTACGCCAGTGACCCGGAGTTCTTGCGCCTGCTGCAGTCCCATTCTTCCTCACAGCAGAAATGGAAAATCCACTGCTGTTGTCGGAAGGAAGGACGCTGGGTGCGGCTGCTGGCCTGCACCCTTTGGGACAAAGAGAAGCGGCTGGGAGCTTTGCTGTTGGAGCGGCTGCCGGAGCAAGAGTTTTCCGAAGACGAGATTCAACTGGCCTATCAGGTGGCCAACCTATGTGCCCTGGCCATCCGCCAAGCCCGTTTGTACCAAGCAGCCCAAGCGCAGGTGAAGGAATTGGAGCGGCTGAATCTGCTGAAGGATGATTTCCTCAGCACCGTCTCGCACGAGCTGCGCACCCCCATGACCAATGTGCGCATGGCCTTGCAAATGCTGCAAATGACCCGCGATAACCCCGAGAAACAGCGGCACTACTTCACCATTGCCCTGAAAGAGTGCAACCGGCAAATCGAGCTCATTAACGACCTGCTGGATATGCGACGGCTGGGAGCCGGGACGTATCTGCTGCAACCAGAGAATATTTTTCTGCCGCGGTATTTACAAGATTTGCTGGCCGGGGCTCAGCCTTTGGCCCAAGCCAAACATCAACACCTGCAACTGCACCTGGAGGCAGGGATCCCCTCGCTTTGGGCCGACCCCACCTGCTTGGGGCGCATTCTGCGCGAGCTGCTGCACAACGCCATCAAGTACACGGCCCCCGAGGGATCCATCCACCTGCGGGTTGTCTCAGAAGGAGAGGGGATCCTCTTCGTCTGCAGCAACAGCAGCGAGATCCCAGAGCCAGAGCTGCCCCGCATCTTTGAAAAGTTTTACCGGATCCCGCAATCGGATCGCTGGAAGCACGGCGGCACCGGCCTGGGGCTGGCTTTGGTGAAGCAACTGGTGGAGCATATGGGGGGGAATATCTCCGTCAACAGCTCGGATGGATGGACGCATTTCCAAGTTTGGTTGCCCCAAGGTGAGGATCCTGCTCCGCCATTGCCCGGCCCACCCCCAATGTCAGAAGACCTCCCCTTTTGGAAAGAGGCTGGGGGTGAGGGGCATACGTAAACTACCCGACCCTGACTGCTTCGCAGTACAGGGCGGGCTTTCGGCAGCCCTGCAGTTGGCAAGCCAACCACGAACCTCTAGGCTGGTTTACAGCAGCCCCCAAGAGCGCAATCACCTTCGCACCGTTAAAATCCGCATCCCCTTCCCAACCGCAATGCCCGCATTTGAACTGCTTACCCTTGCGATAGGATTGAGCGGAGTCGGGATGAATATGCAGGCACTTGTGGCAGATCTGCGAGGTATAGGCCGCAGGGACAGCTACCACCTTGACACCCGCCCTCACAGCCTTGTATTCGATAAACCGCCGCAGCTGGTAGAACGCCCAGCTATTGCTACGCCGCCGCTCCTCACGACTGCGGGGCTGCCGGTTGGTACGCCCCCGGATGCCGCTCAAGTCCTCAATGGCAATGCAGGCAGAAAGAGATTGAGCTGCTTTAACGATGCGCTTAGCGATACTGTGGTTCACCCAAGCTTGAAAGCGTCTCTCTTTGCCAGACAGCCGTTGCAGCAGTTGACGGCATCGCCGCCTGCAACTGCGGGTGCCCTTACTGGCCTTGCGCTGAAGAGACGCTCTTAACCGACAGTAGTGATCTCGGACTTTGTTCAGCTGCTGTCCATTCCAGTTGTCTCCTTCGGAGGTATGTGCAATGTCTCGCCGCCCCAGGTCAACACCAATCACCTTGTCGGTGTTCTGTTGCTTGGGGGGCTCTGCCTCGACACAAATCTGGATGGAGTAGGAGCCGTCCTTCCGCTGGACTAGGGTGGCCGTTCGCGTCAGCGGACCGGAGGTCTTTTTGGGGTCAGAGCCAGCCAGCATTCCCCTCTGGTAGTTGCCAATGGCTAGCTCAAAGCGTTCTCTTCCATCAACCGTGGCAAGCGACACTGTCCAGTCTTTCTCGCGAAACGAGAAGATACGGGCATCGTAGGTAACGAACCTACGCTTGAACTCTTTAACCGGACGGTTGCGCTGTCTCGCCACTTTGCGAGCGCCTGCCACCCGTCTGCAGACCTGCTGGGCCAGATTACTGGACAAGCCAAACCGAGCGCGAATCTGGTAATAGCAAAGGGATTGGAGTTTGACTGCGTTGACTACTTTTTCTGGTGTGTTTTGGTTGACCCAGTTCAACGCCTGCACAAAGGCATCCATTGTCGCGTCCAATTTGGCGGCTTGCGACTGGGACACCTTGAGCTTGCAGGATACGGTCAGGACTTGGGTCATGGTTCTATCATAACTTCCGCATTCCTCCCGACACTGACCCTACGGGTACAGTGCGGGGCTCCTGCGATTTCTAGCTGACCCCTATCCCGGCAAGACTTGTTGCTGCCAGAGGGCCTCCAGTTGCACCGTGTATTCGGAGTTCACGATGGGCACTGCCCCAGCAATGGCCTCTTGAATGGGGATCCCGGCAGCAGCCTCCAGCTGGGCAAAAGCTGTTTGGTAGTCGGCAGACAACCGGCTGACATCAATGAGCGGCAGATCCCCCCAAACCTCCGGCTTGAACTTTTCCAATTGCCCCTCCGGGCTGGCCAAAACCTCCGCCAAGACCATCGCCCCCCAAGGATTGGCCGCATTAATGGGAATGGCTGTAAACGAGGGATCGATCAAGCTGGTGCCCGGGATCCCATAGGGGGTGGTGCTGGGGGGAAATTGGCCGTTGCCCTTGCGTAAGATCACCTGATCGATAAAGGTGGGGATGAGCCACACTTCGCCGTTGGCAAAAAGCTCCGCCAGGCGGGCAAAGGTGGGCGGGTAGGTTTGGCCCTGTCTCCACAGGAAGGGATCCAGCTTTCTCAGGTATTCCACCAGGGCAGGGGATTGTCGCGCCCAGAGATCGGCATCGAAGTCCGGCCCGCTGTACTGAGCATAGCCCCCGGTCACGCCGTAGAAGGCGCTCAACAAAAAGCGGCTGCCATGAAAATCCGGCGGGGCCACGTAGGTAAATCGCCCTGGATTGGCCTCTGCCCAAGCCAACAGTTCGGCGTAGCTCTGGGGGGGATTGGGTACCCGTTCGGCATCATAGGCCATCAAAAAGTAGTTGCCGGTGTAGGGCGCAGAATAGCCCTCGGTGGGCAGGCCAAAATCCGTTGCAATATCGGCGGGATCGTAGAAGGGCAAGCTGGGCAATTTCTCAGCAAAAGGGCCGAAGAGCAAATTCCCCTGCTTGAGGGTGCGGAAGTTGTTGCCATTGATCCAGATGAGATCGATGCTGCCGCCGCTGAGCAGCCCGGCCTGTACCTCCCCAATCACCTTGTTGACTGCTTCAACGGTATCCGTGAGCGGGATCCGGTTCAAGCGAATGCCATAACGCTCCTGCAACTGGCTTTTCACCCAGCCATCCACGAAGCCGTTGATGGCCTCGCTGCCGCTCCACATGGCCCAGTTGACAGAGCTGCCCCGCGCCCGCTCCAGAATATCCGCCCAGCTCAAGGATCCCAGATCCACCATGTTCTGGGAGGTGTTCTGGGCAAACGGAGAGCCTTGACTCAACGCCCAAGCCCCCAGGGATCCCAGACCAGCCAACACCTGCCGCCGCTTCCAGAAAACGCTTTTGGGTTGCATAGCCTTGCCACCATCCCCATCAAACTTTCAGGTTCCAGATTCAACTTAAACTGATACATTTACGCTGAACACTGCTGAGCATTACTGCTCAACGGTGAAGCGATAGCATTCTGTCCGTTTCCGTTCGCGTTAGCGGGACGGAGTCCGAACAGAAAGGCGGTATCCCGCAAAGCTCTGAGCATAACACCCAGAGCGCCTTGCCAATCTCGTGGTAGCCTGTGGTCGCACTTTGGGCATCTAAACACCTTTGCGCCACCTAACCTCGTGTGGATGTGCCCGCACTTGGTACAGGTTTTGCTGGTGTACGCTTCCGATACTTCCACAACAACCACGTTTTTCTTTTGGGCTTGAAATTTCAGGAACTGCTTGAACCGATAGTGCGCCCAGGTGAGCATCGCCCTTGCTGTCTTGCTACCAAACTTCCTCCCCGCCTTGGCAGCCATCTTGGCTGACTCGAAAGTAGGGAGGAATATCAATCGGTAGTTATTCGTTAGGAACGCCGCTACCTTGCGATGGCACTCGTCCACCAAGTTCCTGATTCTCTCCCGCAGACGAAACGCCGCTTGCCGCATTCGCCTACGCTTGGGTCTCGGCGCTTTACTCAGCCTAGATTGCAGATCGTCTAGGTGGTAGCACAGCCGAGTGATTCTACCAAAGTCCCCCTTAGCGATATCTACAAAACCTGCCCCATCAAACCCTGTAAAGAAACTTCTTACCCCAGGGTCAAGCGCAACCACCCCCTTTGCTAACGAACACTGCTCGTTCACGGGCTCAGGGAAGATGGCATACCATCTGTCTTTCACCCGCGTTAGCTTAGTCCCATAGGCACACTTTTGCGGCACCGCTTCTGACGCCGTAAACGACAAACCCTTCGTGAGCTTCGGATACCACCTGCCCTGACTGAAATTACTGTTGTTGAACTGCAAGGTGTGGGTCTTATCCCTCACACTGCGAAACCGAGCTTCCTTGCTTTGGCGAAACGCTTGCCATGCCTCCATGACGGCGTTCTGCTTAATGTGGCAGGGGGCGTCCTTCACCCACTGCGGCAAGTCCGATTGCAGGATAATATTCCGCAGCTTTTCTGGGGTTTTAGTAGTGCCATGCTGACGCTGATAGGCAATCGCTTGGTTGTAGCAGTACCGGCATGCCGCTTGCCAATGCTTCCAAGCCTTAGCCAGCGCTGGTTCCGGATAAATCCTTATCTTTCTCGATTGCAGCCCGATATTTCCTGAGTCCGTAGAGCCGACTGCTGAAGCAGTGCAGGATGGTGAGGATATCCTCAACCAGTTCCTGTTGGGGAGAAAGGTGATCGTCATCGAGAACCAAGACTTCGCACCCGTATTGACGGCAGTACCACTCAACGAACTCAAATCCAAACCGGCAGAGTCGATCCCGGTGAGCGACCACAATTGTTCCGACATCTCCCGCACGAACTCGTTCCAATAAGGCAAGGAACTTCGGTCTTTTGAAGTCGAGACCGCCGCCAATCTCTCCGACCACTTCGGCTCCAGGATAGAGGTTAACCAGTCTTGCAATCTGTCTCTCCAAATCTGACTTCTGCCCCCGACTGCTGACTCGGGCGTACAAAACGACTCGTTTGACTTTCTTTGGCGTTCTGATGTAGCTGTCGAGGTCATACCTTCTCGCCCTACCGGATGGTGTGCGTATTGCCTTGATCCAACCTTTCTGTTCCCATCGCCTCAAAGTGTGGAGACATACCCCGAAATAGTCCGCCGCTTCTCTCGGTTTCACATACCTAGCCATACTAAGCAGCCATGCTGAACATACTATACGTTATTTCCAGTATAGT
This sequence comes from Thermostichus sp. OS-CIW-30, assembly GCF_054060215.1. Taxonomy (NCBI): domain Bacteria; kingdom Bacillati; phylum Cyanobacteriota; class Cyanophyceae; order Thermostichales; family Thermostichaceae; genus Thermostichus; species Thermostichus sp. OS-CIW-30. The sequence goes on from NZ_JBSSCZ010000012.1 coordinate 35,671, forward strand.
CCAGCATATCATTGACTAGAGTCATACTCTCCCCTCTTCCTTTGGGAAAAGGGCCGGGGGTGAGGGATCCCCGCCAACCCCCACAGGCCACAGAGCCTCTGGCGGCAAATGGATCCACACTGCCTGCCCCGGCGCAAACACCTGATGGGGAGCCACCCAAGCCTGCAGACTGCCCCAAGGGGTTTGTAAGGTCAGCCGTCGCTGGGTGCCCGCAAAGCGTTCCGCCATCACCTGGGCCAAGAAAACATTGTCGGCCAAGCCGGGCGGCTGGGGAAGCACCTGCACCTGTTCCGGACGCACCGTCAGCCGCACCTGACCTTGAAGTGGCACGGCGCTTTTCAAGCGGATCCCGTTGTTGAGGCGAAGTTGGTGACCCTCCGCCTGCGCATCGAAAAAATTGACCCCGCCAAAAAAGCGGGCAATGCGCTCGGAGCGCGGCTGCTGATAGAACTCCACAGGGGATCCCACCTGGTGTAGCTGCCCCTCAAACATCAGGCCGATGCGTTGGGCCATGGCTGTGGCTTCTGCTTGATCGTGGGTAACCAGCACCGTCGTCACCCCTGTTTCCGCCTGCAGCTCCAGGATGAGAGCCTGCATCTCTTGGCGCAGGTTGGCATCCAGGGCCGATAAAGGTTCATCCAACAGCAGCACCTTGGGCCGAATCACCAAAGCCCGCGCCAGGGCCACCCGCTGCGCTTGTCCGCCAGAAAGCTGACTGGGCCGACGCTGAGCAAACCCGGCCAATTGTACCCGCTCCAGCATGCGCAAGGCGGCAGCCTCCCGCTCTGTCCGGGGAATGCCCCGCATTTTCAGGCCAAAAGCGACATTCTCCCCCACGCTCAGGTGGGGAAACAGGCGGCTGTGTTGGGACAGCAAAGTCACGCCGCGCCGTTCCGGCGGCAGAGGGTTGAGGGGGATCCCGTCCAGCCAGATTTCCCCCGGATAGGGCAAGGGATCCGGCTCCAGCAGGCCGGCGATGAGATTGAGGGTGGTGGACTTGCCGCAGCCCGACGGCCCCAGCAGGGCGAAGATCTCCCCTGCCTCCACACTCAAAGACAAATCCCTGAGGACAGGGATCCCTCCCTTGTGGAAGCGCTTGCTGAGGTGGCGGAGAACAAGGTGGCCCATGCTTGGGTTACCGATCAAACGCTCAATAGAGCTCTCAAACTCTCCCAAATTAGAACACCCAAATTAGAACAGAAAATACCGCTGCGCCATGGGCAGCACCTCTGCCGGCTCGCAGGTGAGCAATTCTCCATCGGCCCGCACTTCATAGGTCTCCGGGTTCACCTCAATGTGGGGAGTGGCGGTATTGAGTTTCAAATCCGCTTTGCCGATCTCGCGGCAATTTTTCACCGCTACGGCCCGGCGCTGGATCCCCAGTTTTTCCGGGATCCCCAGGTCTAGGGCAGCCTGGGAGACAAAGAGGAGGCTGGTCTCGGTCAAGGCGCGGCCAAAGCTGCCGAACATGGGGCGAGGGTACACCGGCTGCGGGGTCGGAATGGAAGCATTGGGATCCCCCATCTGGGCGTAGGCAATCAGGCCCCCCTTCAGGACGATTTCCGGCTTAACCCCAAAAAAGGCCGGCTTCCATAGACACAGATCCGCCAGCTTTCCCACCTCCACCGACCCGATGACGTGGCTGAGTCCTTGGGCGATGGCAGGGCAGATGGTGTACTTGGCTACGTAACGCTTGGCCCGGAAGTTGTCGTTGCGGCTGCTGTCTTGTGGCAAAGGCCCCCGCTGCACCTTCATCTTGTGAGCCGTCTGCCAAGTGCGGATGATCACCTCCCCCACCCGGCCCATGGCCTGCGAGTCGGAAGAGATGATGCTGAACACCCCCATGTCATGCAAGATGTCTTCGGCGGCGATGGTTTGGGGACGAATGCGGCTTTCGGCAAAAGCAATATCCTCCGGCACATTCTTGCTCAGGTGGTGACACACCATCAGCATGTCCAGATGCTCTTCGATGGTGTTGCGGGTAAAGGGGCGGGTGGGATTGGTGGAGCTGGGCAGCACGTTGGGCTCAGAGGCAATGCGAATGATATCGGGGGCATGCCCACCCCCGGCCCCTTCGGTGTGGAAGGTGTGAATGGTGCGGCCATTGATGGCAGCGATAGTGTCCTCCACGAAAGCGGACTCATTTAAGGTATCGGTGTGGATGAGGGTTTGGATGTCGTACTCATCCGCGACCTGCAAACAGCTGTCGATCACCGCCGGCGTGGATCCCCAATCTTCGTGGATCTTGAGGCCGCAGGCCCCCGCTTCCACCTGTTCCCGCAAAGCTGCGGGAAAAGCCGCGTTTCCCTTGCCAAAAAAGCCCAAATTGACGGGGAACCCCTCCGCCGCCTGCAACATCTTGCCCAAGTTCCAAGCTCCAGGGGTGCAGGTGGTGGCGTTGCTGCCTGTGGCCGGCCCAGTTCCGCCCCCCAAAAGGGTGGTCACTCCCGAGGCGATGGCAAACTCGCACAGCTGCGGACAGATGAAATGCACATGGGCATCGATCCCGCCCGCTGTCAGGATCAGGTTTTCCCCGGCAATCACCTCAGTGCTGGGGCCAACCACCATGCCCGGCGTCACCCCCGCTTGGATGTTGGGGTTGCCGGCTTTGCCAATGCCGACAATGTAGCCATCGCGAATGCCCACATCCGCCTTGACAATGCCCCACCAGTCCAGGATCAGGGCGTTGGTGATCACCAGATCCAAGGCCCCGTTGGCGCGGGTGGCCGTCGGCGATTGCCCCATGCCATCGCGGATGGTTTTGCCGCCCCCAAACTTAATCTCCTCGCCGTAGGTGGTGAAATCCTCCTCCACCTCGATGATCAGTTCGGTATCCGCCAGGCGCACCCGATCCCCTACGGTGGGGCCGTAGTTGCTGACGTATTGGCGACGGGGAATCTCTAGGGTCATAGGGTGGTATCTGCAAAAGGGCTGCCAGGGTTTTACCACACATCCCCACCCAGGGGATCCCTTGCTGCTTGTTGTCTGGTTTCAACCCTTCATTAGAACCCATTGGGTCGACTGAAAATTCGTTACATATATTTACATCTATGATCGAAAAAACAATTGCCAATCGACTCCGACCTCGATGGGACAAGGGATCCCTCGTTTAATTATTGTGAAGCAACTGAGGGCTCACAAACCCTGACCTATAATGCCAGGTAAGTCCTGCCCTGGGGGAATCTTCTGCCAAGGGGTAGGGATGCTTCGTTCCTTGTCGCAAGAGAGGAGTTCTTGATGACAACTACGCCAAAGGAGCGAGAGCCGAAGGTCAAGGTGTCGGTTGATGTGGATCCGGTTCCCACCTCATTTGAGAAATGGGCTAAGCCGGGCCACTTCGATCGCAGCCTATCCCGTGGCCCCAAGACCACGACCTGGATCTGGAACCTCCATGCTCTTGCTCATGACTTCGACAGTCACACCAGCGACTTAGAAGACGTCTCTCGTAAGATCTTTTCCGCTCACTTCGGCCACTTGGCAGTGGTTTTCGTCTGGCTGAGCGGCATGTACTACCACGGAGCTCAGTTCTCCAACTATTCCGCTTGGCTGGCGGATCCGATCAACATCAAGCCCAGCGCCCAAGTGGTCTGGCCCATCTTCGGCCAAGAGATCCTGAATGGGGATGTGGGCGGCGGCTTCGAAGGGATCCGCATTACTTCCGGTCTGTTTCACCTCTGGCGAGCTGCCGGCATCACCAATGAGTTTCAACTCCTCTGCACCGCCATCGGTGGCTTGGTGATGGCCGGGTTGTGCCTGTTTGCCGGCTGGTTCCACTACCACAAGCGGGCTCCCAAGCTGGAGTGGTTCCAAAATGTGGAATCGATGCTCAACCACCACCTGGCGGGCCTGCTGGGGCTGGGTTCTTTGGCCTGGGCCGGTCACCAAATCCACGTGGCCATTCCCATCAACAAGATGTTGGATGCGGGCGTGCCGGCTGACCAGGTGCCTTTGCCCCACGAGTTCATCCTCAAGCCCGCCTTGATGAAGGAGATGTTCCCCAGCGTGGATTGGGGCATCTTCAGCGGGGTGGTGCCCTTCTTTACCTTGGATTGGGGCAAGTACGCGGAGTTTCTCACCTTCAAGGGTGGCCTGGATCCGCAGAACGGTGCCCTCTGGCTGACCGACCAAGCCCACCACCACTTGGCCATTGCCGTGCTCTTCATCGTGGCCGGGCACATGTACCGCACCAACTGGGGCATTGGCCACTCCATTAAAGAGATCCTGGAAGCCCACAAGGGCCCCTTCACCGGCGAAGGCCACAAGGGCCTCTACGAAGTGCTCACCACCTCTTGGCATGCCCAGCTGGCCATCAACCTGGCCATGGTGGGATCCCTGAGCATCATCGTGGCGCAGCACATGTACGCCATGAACCCCTACCCCTACATGGGCATCGACTACGCCACCCAGATCTCCCTGTTTACCCACCACATGTGGATAGGCGGCTTCTTCGTGGTGGGGGGTGCTGCCCACGGGGCCATTTACATGGTGCGGGACTACGACCCGGCGGTGAACCGCAACAACGTGTTGGATCGGGTATTGCGCCACCGCGACGCCATCATCAGCCACCTCAACTGGGTGTGTCTGTTCTTGGGCTTCCACGCCTTTGGCTTCTACGTCCACAACGACACCATGCAGGCCCTGGGTCGTCCGCAGGACATGTTCTCGGACACCGGCATCCAACTGCAGCCCATCTTTGCCCAGTGGATCCAGTCGCTGCACACTTCGGCCATTGCCAGCACCGCTCCCTATGTGGGCGCCTCGGTTAGCCCCATCTTTGGTGGCGACGTGGTGGCTGTGGGTGGCAAGGTGTCCATGATGCCCATGGTGCTGGGCACGGCGGACTTCATGGTGCACCACATCCACGCCATGACCATCCACATTACGGTGCTGATCCTGCTCAAGGGGGTGTTGTTTGCCCGCTCTTCCCGGTTGATCCCGGACAAAGGCAAATTGGGCTTCCGCTTCCCCTGCGATGGCCCGGGCCGCGGCGGCACCTGCCAGGTCTCCGGCTGGGATCACGTGTTCCTGGGGCTGTTCTGGATGTACAACTGCATCTCCATCGTGATCTTCCACTTCAGTTGGAAGATGCAGAGCGACATCTGGGGCACCGTCAACGCCGATGGCACGATTGAGCACATCACCGGCGGCAACTTTGCGGCCAGCGCCATTAACATCAACGGCTGGTTGCGGGACTTCCTGTGGGCGCAATCGGTGCAGGTGATCAACTCCTACGGCTCGGCTCTGTCGGCTTATGGGCTGCTCTTCTTGGGCGCTCACTTTGTCTGGGCCTTCAGCCTGATGTTCCTGTTCAGCGGTCGCGGCTACTGGCAGGAGCTGATTGAGTCCATCGTTTGGGCCCACAACAAGCTAAAAGTCGCTCCGGCCATTCAACCCCGCGCTCTGAGCATCATTCAGGGTCGGGCGGTCGGTGTGGCCCACTACCTGTTGGGAGGGATCGTCACCACCTGGGCGTTCTTCCTGGCACGGTTCGGCGCACTCGGCTAAGGCAAGGAGGAAGAGAGAATCATGACAACTGCAACTCGTTTTCCCCAATTCAGCCAAGACCTGGCCAGCGATCCCACCACGCGTCGGCTGTGGTATGGCATTGCCACCGCCCACGACTTCGAGACCCACGATGGCATGACGGAGGAGCGGCTTTACCAAAAGCTGTTCGCCACCCACTTTGGCCATCTGGCAATCATCTTCCTGTGGGCCTCCGGCAACGTCTTCCACATTGCTTGGCAAGGCAACTATGAGCAATGGGTAGCCAACCCCACGGGTGTCACCCCCATCGCCCACGCCATCTGGGATCCCCACTTTGGCAAGGCAGCGGTGGAAGCCTTTACCCAACCGGGGGGCGGCGGCCCCGTCAACGCGGCCTACTCTGGCCTGTACTACTGGTTCAACACCATTGGCCTGCGCACCAACGGCGATCTCTACGCCGGTGCCATTGGCCTGTTGTTGTTGGCGGCGGTGTTTCTGTTTGCCGGCTGGCTGCACCTGCAGCCCCGCTTCCGGCCTAGCCTGAGCTGGTTCAAGAACGCTGAAGCCCGTCTCAACCACCACCTGGCCGGCTTGTTTGGGGTCAGTTCCCTGGCTTGGACTGGTCACCTGGTACACGTCGCCATCCCCGAGTCCCGCGGGCAGCACGTAGGCTGGGACAACTTCCTTACCACTCTGCCCCACCCGGCAGGTCTGAAGCCCTTCTTTACCCTCAACTGGGGGGTCTACGCCCAAAACCCGGACACGGCCAACCATGTCTGGGGCACGGCAGAAGGGGCGGGCACGGCCATCCTCACTTTCTTGGGTGGCTTTAACCCCAACACCCAGTCTCTGTGGCTGACGGACATGGCCCACCACCACCTGGCCATCGCGGTGATCTTCATCGTGGCCGGCCACATGTACCGCACCAACTGGGGCATTGGCCATAGCATCCGGGAGATCCTTGGCGCCCACAACCCCCCCAAGGGCACTCCCTTCGGAGGCCTGCTGGGAGAAGGCCACAAAGGTCTCTACGACACGGTCAACAACTCCCTGCACTTCCAGTTGGCTCTGGCCTTGGCCTGTCTGGGGGTGGTGACCTCGCTGGTGGCGCAGCACATGTACGCCCTTAACCCCTACGTGTTCATGTCCATGGATCACACCACGGAGGCGGCTCTCTACACCCATCACCAGTACATTGCTGGCTTCTTGATGGTGGGGGCGTTTGCCCACGGGGCCATCTTCCTGGTGCGGGACTACGATCCTGAGGCCAACAAGAACAACGTGCTGGCGCGGGTGCTGGATCACAAAGAAGCGATCATCTCCCACCTCAGTTGGGTATCGCTGTTCTTGGGCTTCCACACGCTGGGGCTGTACGTCCACAACGACGTCATGCAGGCCTTTGGCACGCCCGAGAAGCAGATCTTGATCGAGCCGGTGTTCGCCCAGTTCATCCAGGCCTCTCACGGCAAGATGATCTACGGCATGGATGTGTTGTTGTCCAACCCCGACAGCCTTGCTTCTACCGCTTGGCCCAACTACGGCAACGTGTGGCTGCCGGGCTGGCTGCAGGCCATCAACGATCCCAATGGATCCCTGTTCCTGCCCATTGGCCCGGGTGACTTCCTGGTGCACCACGCCATTGCGCTGGGCTTGCACACCACCACCTTGATCTTGGTCAAGGGGGCGTTGGATGCCCGCGGCTCTAAGCTGATGCCGGACAAGAAGGACTTTGGCTACAGCTTCCCCTGCGACGGCCCGGGTCGAGGCGGCACCTGCGACATCTCCGCCTGGGATGCCTTCTACCTGGCCATGTTCTGGATGCTGAACACCATCGGCTGGGTTACCTTCTACTGGCACTGGAAGCAGCTTGGGGTTTGGAGCGGCAACACTGCCCAGTTCAACGAGAACTCCACTTACCTGATGGGCTGGCTGCGGGATTACCTCTGGGCCAACTCTGCTCAGTTGATCAACGGCTACAACCCCTACGGGATGAATAACCTGGCGGTTTGGGCCTGGATGTTCCTGTTTGGCCACTTGGTCTGGGCGACGGGGTTCATGTTCTTGATCTCCTGGCGCGGCTACTGGCAAGAGCTGATCGAGACCTTGGTGTGGGCGCATGAGCGCACTCCCTTGGCCAAGCTGATCCGCTGGAAAGACAAGCCGGTGGCCATGTCGATTGTCCAAGGTCGTCTGGTGGGTCTGGCTCACTTCACGGTGGGTTACGTGTTGACCTATGCGGCCTTTGTTATCGCCTCGACAGCCTCTCAGTCGGGGTAGCAAGCCCATAACCTGCTGAATAGGGATCCCTCGGCTGGTCCAGGGATCCCTTTTTTGTGAGTTGGTAGAGTGGTGATATGAAGTTTAGGGTCTGATGAGTTTGGTCGATGACTCTAGCCGCCCGATTGGATCCCTATATCAGGCGATATACCTTTGAGGAGTTTCATCGGCTGATTGAGTCTGGACAGATTGAAGAGCCCAATCAGTTGGAGCTGATTGACGGGCTCCTGGTTCAAAAGATGACGAAAGGGGAGAGGCACGCCGCCTACTGTAGCCGCCTGTACCGACTGTTGGTGGGCCTTGTGCAGGAGCAAGCTATTGTGCGCACCCAGGATCCGGTGCAACTGCCCCCCAATCACGAGCCAGAGCCCGACTTTGCCATTGTGCGCTTTCAGCAGGATGAGTACCGCTCTCGGCATCCTCAGCCCGAAGACATCTATCTCATCATCGAAGTGGCTGATTCTTCCCTTACCTATGATCGGGAAGTCAAACTCGGACTCTACGCCAAAGCCGGGATCCCCAACTACTGGATCTTGAACTTGCAAGAGAACTGCCTAGAGACGTACAGCTTGCCAACAGGGTCGGGAGTTTACCAGAAAAGAGAGGCTTACACCCCCGAGGAGAAAGTTGGGATCCCAGGGATCCGGGCTGGAGAGTTGAGTCTGGATCAGGTTTTTTCCATCGGTTAAGGCAGGGATCCCTTGCCGGCAGATCGAATCTTGGCTGGCAGGAGCATGACTCTATTCAATGATACGCTGGACTATACTGAAAATAATGTACAGTATGTTCAGTATGGCTGCTTGGTATGGCTAGGTATGTGAAACCGAGAGAGGCGGCGGATTATTTTGGGGTGTGTCTCCACACTTTGAGGCGATGGGAACAGAAAGGTTGGATCAATGCAGTACGTACGCCGTCTGGTAGAGCGAGAAGGTATGACCTCGACAGCTACATCAAAGCGCCCAGAAAGGCCAAGCGAGTCGTTTTGTATGCCCGAGTCAGCAGTCGAGGGCAGAAGTCAGACTTGGAGCGACAGATTGCAAGACTGGTTAACCTCTATCCTGGAGCCGAAGTGGTCGGAGAGGTTGGCGGCGGTCTCAACTTCAAAAGACCAAAGTTCCTTGCCTTATTGGAACGAGTTCGTGCGGGAGATGTCGGAACAATTGTGGTCGCTCACCGGGATCGACTCTGCCGGTTTGGATTTGAGTTCGTTGAGTGGTACTGCCGCCAATACGGGTGCGAAATCTTGGTTCTCGATGACGATCACTTTTCTCCCCAACAGGAACTGGTTGAGGATATCCTCGCCATCCTGCACTGCTTCAGCAATCGGCTCTACGGACTCAGAAAATATCGGGCTGCAATCGAGAAAGATACGGATTTATCCGGAGCCAGCGCTGGCTAAAGTTTGGAAGCGGTGGCAAGCGGCGTGCCGGTACTGCTACAACCAAGCGATTGCCTATCAGCGTCAGCATGGCACTACTAAAACCCCAGAAAAGCTGCGGAATATTATCCTGCAATCGGACTTGCCGCAGTGGGTGAAGGACGCCCCCTGCCACATTAAGCAGAACGCCGTCATGGAGGCATGGCAAGCGTTTCGCCAAAGCAAGGAAGCTCGGTTTCGCAGTGTGAGGGATAAGACCCACACCTTGCAGTTCAACAACAGTAATTTCAGTCAGGGCAGGTGGTATCCGAAGCTCACGAAGGGTTTGTCGTTTACGGCGTCAGAAGCGGTGCCGCAAAAGTGTGCCTATGGGACTAAGCTAATGCGGGTGAAAGATAGATGGTATGCCATCTTCCCCGAGCCCGTGAACGAGCAGTGTTCGTTAGCAAGGGGGGTGATCGCACTTGATCCTGGAGTAAGAAGCTTCCTTACAGGGTTTGATGGGGCGGGCTTTGTAGATATCGCCAAGGGAGACTTTGGCAGAATCGTTCGGCTGTGCTACCACCTAGACGATCTGCAGTCTAGGCTGAGTAAAGCACCGAGACCCAAGCGTAGGCGAATGCGGCAAGCGGCATTTCGTCTGCGGGAGAGAATCAGGAACTTGGTGGACGAGTGCCATCGCAAGGTAGCGGCGTTCCTAACGGATAACTACCGATTGATATTCCTCCCCACTTTCGAGTCAGCCAAGATGGTTGCCAAGGCGGGGAGGAAGTTTGGTAGCAAGACGGCGGGGGCGATGCTCACCTGGGCGCACTATCGGTTCAAGCAGTTCCTGAAGTTCCAAGCCAAAAAGAAAAACGTGGTCGTCGTGGAAGTATCGGAGGCGTACACCAGTAAAACCTGTACTAAGTGCGGGCACATCCACACCAAGTTGGGTGGCGCAAAGGTGTTTAGATGCCCAAAGTGCAACCATAGGCTACCACGAGATTGGCAAGGCGCTCTGGGTGTTATGCTCAGAGCTTTGCGGGATACCGCCTTTCTGTTCGGACTCCGTCCCGCTGACGCGGTCGCGTTAGCGTCGCGTAGCGACAACGGAAACGGGCAGAATGCTATCGCTTCACCGTTGAGCAGTAATGCTCAGCAGTGTTCAGCGTAAATGTATCAGTATTGTGGGTGGAGAAGCGTTTGCAGAAGGATTGTCGATGAGCTACGACGCGGTGGTGATTGGGGCCGGGCACAACGGGCTGGTGAGCGCTTGCTATTTGGCCAAAGCGGGGCAAAAAGTGCTGGTGCTGGAGCGCTATCACACCGTTGGTGGTGCTGCCATTACAGAAGAAATTCACCCGGGCTTTCGCGTGTCGGTGGCTTCCTATTCCTGTAGTTTGCTGCGACCGGAGATCATTCGCGATTTGCGCCTGCCGGACTATGGCTTTGAGGTCTACGCCAAGCAACCTTCCTACTTCATGCCTTTCCCGGATGGGCAGCACCTCTTTCTGTATGCCGATAACCGTGCCAAGAGCAAGGCGGAAATTGCCAAGTTTTCTCGCAAAGATGCGGAAGCCTACGACCGCTGGGAGGAGTTTTGGGATCGGGTGAACGAGGTGGTGGAGCCAACCTTAATGCAGCCGCCGATTTCACTGGGCCAACTGGCGGATCGCTTTGCAGCTGCTGGCTATGAAGACGATTTCCGCCGCATCATGCTCCTCTCGACCACTGATCTCCTGGATGAATTCTTCGAGTCGGAGCAAGTCAAGGCGGCGATGGCTCCTCAATCTTTGATCGGCACCTCTGCCGGGCCGATGACTCCGGGTACGCCCTACATCTGGCTGGTCCATGCGGTAGGTCGGGCCATTGGCTCGCGTGGGGTCTGGGGCTATGTGCGCGGTGGGATGGGATCCATTACCCAAGCGATGGCCAAGGCAGCTCTGGACTTAGGGGTGGAGATCCGCACGTCTGCTCCAGTGGCGGAGATCTTGATGGAGAGTGGGCAGGCCGCTGGGGTTATCCTCGAATCGGGGGAAACCGTGCGGGCGCGGGCGGTTCTCTCCAATGCCCATCCCCAAATCACCTTTTTGCGGCTCTGCTCCTCTTTGCCCCCAGACTTGCGCGACCGACTAGAACGGCACTACCGCACCTCAGGCCCGGTGTACAAGCTCAACTTGGCCCTGGAAGAATTGCCTCGCTACACAGCGGCCCCTGCTGAAGTGCCCCCAGAAGTGGTCAGTTCCGCCACGGTAGACATTGCTCCCTCGGTGGCCTATCTGGAGCGGGCTTGGGATGATTGCAAATACGGGATCCCTTCCCGGGATCCGTTTATCGAGATCTACAGCCAATCCCCCACCGACCCGACGATGGCTCCCCCAGGCAAGCACATTCTCTCCTGCTTCTGCCAGTTTGTGCCCTACCAACCCAAAGGGCGGGACTGGAACGATGGCCTACGGGAGGAATTTGCCGATCGGGTAATCGACAAAATTGCCCAATTTGCCCCCAACATTAAAAACGCCGTGATCGCACGGCAGATGTTGTCGCCCGTGGATCTGGAGGCCCGCTTCGGCCTTGTGGGGGGCAGCATTTTTCACGGGGAAATGACGCCGGATCAAAGCTACAACCTGCGGCCCATCTCCGGCCTAGCCGACTATCGATCCCCCATCCCCGGCCTTTACCTCTGCGGCTCAGGGGCGCACCCAGGAGGCGGAGTGACCGGGATCCCTGGCCACAACTGCGCACAGGTGGTGCTCAGCGATCTACCCAAGCTCTGACCGACGAAAAGGCCAAGCCAGAGCGGATCCCTGCTCTGGGATCAGACGGTTTGCCTGGGCTACAGGCGTACCTCAGTTCCCTCAAAGAACCCACGGATGATTAAGATAGTTCCAGTTGGGTCTGGAGTAAGAGTGTTAGTAGGGAATTGCTGTTCCAAAAACCACTGGCCGGAAATGCGCTCAGCAGAGGTCGTTGAATCGAAGACAAGGTTCAGATTTCCTCTTTGTGTTCCCCCACCAATATCAAGCCGGTTAAACGGCCCTGATAACTGTGCTCCGGCCAAGGTGCGGAAGAGGAAATCCCCCGTTGCAGGCACGATGCCCTGCAAAACAACTGGAGTACCCCCGCCTTCTTCCCTTTCAGTTCGTAATGAGAAAAAGTAATCAAAGGCTGTAGGAGCATTTGGCGGCGGGCTGACCTGCACAAAGTTGAGGACTGTGCTGACGTTGGCCGGATCAAACTCCGCTTGAACACGACCGTTCAACAGGCGGCGGATGCGAACCAACTGATTGGGCAAGATGTTCGGTCGAGTCGGATCCGGAGCGAACAGTACCGACTGCGTACCCACCTGGGCAGGGCGATAGACAATCTCCGCCTGGTTGGGCCGGAAGTTCAGGCGGGCAAAGAGAGCCAAGGCATCCTCAGGAGTGCCATCGCCCGCAACCCCCCGCTGCCGCACCACAAAGCTCGCGGAGAAACTGCCTGTTTGGAGAATAGCGACTACAGGACCTTGGGGTGGAGGAGGGTTGACAAAGGAGCCAGGCGCCAAAATCTCACCACCGGGGCCAGGGCCACCGTTTTCAAACAATACACCCACAGTGGGGACAATCAGGGAAGAATCTCCCTCCAGGACGACTTGATTACCATTTCTACTCACCAAAATGCGGCGCACGGTGAGCGTTAAAACAGTGCGGTCATCTCGGATAGCCCTGAAGGTGGTGTTCACCCGAATGCGCTGGTCGTTGGGGAGGGTCGAAATTGCAACCAGCCCGGCGATATTGAATTGCGTAGATAGCCTGCCGTCGTTGGGTCCAAAGGCAGTGATATTCACCAGCGGTGTGGTTCGCCCAATTTGGATGGCCAGGGTGCTGGAGCGAAGAGTTGAGTCAATCGTCAGCTCAGTGGCTGGGATCTCGTTCACAGGCAAGATGCGGGCTTCAACATTGGCGATGCGAGCTTCACCGCTGCCTTGGAGGGGGTTGGTGCGCACAGGGATCCCGTTGTCAAACCTCGGATTGACATAGTCCAGCCGCAGGCTGGTGGTCTCCAGCACCGAGCCGGGGGTAAAGCGATACTCTTGGGCCGAGACAAAGGCAGCCGGATCCACCTGGACGGGCCCAGGCAAGGTCGGAGACTCATTAACTTCTCCGCAGCCGCCTAGCAGCAAGACTCCACACAAAACCGCCAACGAGCGACCTTTGAAGTTCATATGGCACTTCCTCACACACCTTAAATCTGGGCAAATCCACACACAAAATGGGGAGAAGGCACCCAACCCCTAACGCTACAGGTAAGCTGGCCGCCCCTGCTCGAGGCTATGATACCCCATATCTAGGGGATGGGCCATTTCCAGAACAATTTCTTGCATTTGCTCTGCCGCTCGCTTGACAACGCTCTAGGATGCAGTAGAACTAACAGCAGGCATCCCCCTTGAAATTGTGCAGATGCATAAGACTTGAGCAAGCTCCGTGGATCCCCGCTGGACGCTGCCTAAGACGTTTGCTGTGGTGTGAGTGAGTGGAGATTTTTCGATGAGACGACGTTTTGGCTCAGCCCTTGGCCGTGGCGGCCTCTCTCTTTGGGCAACCTGTGCTTCGGTTGCGCTGATTACCGGCTGCAGTAGCGAGACCACCAGCGGGGTGCCGCCTCTACTGGCTTCTAGCGGTGCCACGCCTCCTCCTGTGGCCGTTGCCCCCACGATTGCCCCCATCACCCCACCGCCCATCCAGCTCGACCTACCGGATCCGCCTAGTCTGTTGCCAGATGGGGAGTTCAATCTTTCATCAGTGGAATCCGCTTTCGTAACCATCACTCTGAGAGGCTTACTTGCTCCAGGAGTGATCAGGAGCGTAGAGGTTCAGTTTTTTAACATCAGTCGCGGCACGGATATTACCAGCATCTTTTTGCCGACGGCAATCGAGCAGTTTAGAAATACGCTGATAGGCAGAGGCAATAGCTACGACGACCGAATCAACGGGATCACGCTTACCAACGGCTTCACCTTCCCGGCGGATCTAGCCGCCTACAACACCAACGTTGCTGCGGGAGAAAGGGTTTTGGTAATCGTGGTCATTCGAGATTCATTTGGTCAAGCTCTGAGGCTGGAAGCGGACGCCCAAGCCACCCAAGCTGGAGCTGAGTAAGGCTGTTTGGGTTTGTGCCACGAGAGAGTTGAATGGCAGGAGGATGAGGGAATGAAAACGGGAAAAGTAGCTGGGGTTTTGGCTTGCTTGTGCTTGGGCTTGCTAACAGCTTGTCAACAAACTAAAGAGAGGAATCCAATCAGCTCGCTGCCAGGGCCAATCATCCCTGTGCAAAACCCAAACACAGAACCCGGAGGAACGGGGGTAGGGCTGCCATCCACCCCGCCCCTGCCCACTCCCAATCCCTCTCCTAGCATTATTGGCTTGCCCCCAGGCCCCTTGGCTGCTCCAACGTTCACTAAGCAGTTTGTTCCTAACCCGACTACAAACGGCAACGTCGTAACTGTTGTCTTCACAATTACGAACACTGCAACTGTTCCCATAACCGGCCTCAGTTTCATCGACATTTTGCCCAACGTTCCGGCTTCAGGGTTACAAATTACGACTCCAGCAGTTACCTCAAACACCTGCGGTGGCACGCTGACAGCAAATGCTGGTACGACCACGATTTCTCTCGCGGGCGGAAGCCTAGCCGCAGGCGCCTCCTGCGTGGTTTCTGTATCGGTCGAGCAAGCTCCGCCCCTGCCTCCACCACCACCACTACCAGTGACCTACACCAACCCACCAGTTACTCTCTTGAGCAATGGCGCGCCGCCAGCGATTTCTGGTTCAGCTACTGTAACTTTTACACCGTAACTTTTAAGTAGAGTTCTTACCCTTGACCCAAGTAAAAGTGAGGCAGATGGGTCAAGCTGTGAGCATTCCTATGCTGCTCAGCAGAGCTTGGGGGGAGAGGCCAACCCTGTAGGCTGCCGCAGTTTGGCAGCCTCTCAGTCTCTGCACTCAAGAGTCAAAGGGATCCAGCTTTGCGCAAAAGATTATCTGGGATATTAAGCTGTTGTGCTGTTCAAGCCGGCTGCCCAATCCAGCAGGCGATTCACTTCTTCCGGGGTTTTGGCTTCCGAGTACAGCCGCAGCAGAGGCTCGGTGCCGCTGCCGCGAATCATCACCCAACTGCCGTTGGCGAGGGTGAATTTGTGGCCATCTTTGTCGAAATGTTTGATCACCTGCTGCCCCAAAATCTCAAGCGGGGGATCCTTTTGCAGCCGCTGGAAGAGCTGGGTTTGTTGATTTTGATCGGCGAGGTGGAGATCGCGGCGCAGGTAAACAGAGGTGAACCCTTCCCGTTCCTGCAAAGCTCGGTAAAGGGCGCTGAGATCTTGGCCGGTTTCCGTAACCGCTTCGATGAGATACAGGGCCGAAAGCAGGGCATCCCGCTCGGGAATGTGGCCCAGGTAGCCGATGCCGCCCGATTCTTCTCCGCCCAACAGCACCTGGGTGCTCATCATGCGCTCGGCGATGTACTTAAAGCCCACCGGCATTTCCGTAACCGGCAGGCCGTAGTGCTCCGCAACTTTAACAAACAGTTCGGAGCCGCTGATGGTTTTGACAATCTCGCCCCGCAAGCCGCGTCGCCCGGCCAGGTGGTCGATCAAGATGGGGATCAGGATCTGCGGGCTGAGGAAATGGCCCTGCCCATCCAGGGCGGCAATGCGGTCGGCATCTCCATCAAAGACCAAACCCATTTTCAAGGGGGCGGGATCCGCCGCGATGATCTGAGCAGAAGCCTGCAGGTTTTGGGGCAAGGGCTCGGGGGGAAATCCCCCAAACAAGGGATCCCGATGCGCCTGCAATTCAATCACCTTCTCCCCCAAGAGGCGCTTGAGGCCGCCAGCGCCAGAGCCAAACATGACATCCACCCAAATCTTGGCCGGGGATCCTTTGAGCTTTTCCAGATCCACAAAGCGGCTGAGCTGGGCCAGGTAGCCAGGCCAGGGATCCCAGGCGTGAATGGGGGCCTTGTGGGATCCCAGAGGTTGCAGGTGGCGCATATCCTGCTCGATGGCGGCAGTGACTTCCGGTGGCACGGATCCGCCAAATCCCCCCTTGACCTTGAGGCCGGAATAGTGGGGGGGGTTGTGGCTGGCGGTGATCACCAAAGCGCCGTGGCAGCCCCGCTCCTTGGCACCCCAGCTAAAGGCCGGCGTTGGGGCCACACAGGTGGAGAGGTAAACTGGGATCCCCAGGCGGGCCACCACCTCAGCAACGTGGGCGGCAAAGCGTTCCGAAAGAAAGCGGTTGTCGTAGCCGACCAGGATCCCTTCGCCGGGGTAGGTGCGGGCCAACACTTGGGCGCTGGCCTGGGCGGCAAGGGCCAAGTTTTGGAAAGTAAAGGCATCGGCAATCACGGCTCGCCAGCCGTCGGTGCCAAAGTGAATAGGGGGGGTGGGCATGGCTTGATGTATCGGATCCCGTCGCATCAACTCATAGCATGATGCCAAGGTCAATGGTTTCAAGGAGGACGAAAAAGCGGTTGATCTGCGGTTTCTCAGCCCACTCTCAGGCAAAATGGGCTGCATTCTCAGCTGGAGCGGGGGTAATAAGAGAGGAGTTTCTCTTGCAGGGTTCATCAATCCAGCTCCCAGCCTGACGGCCCAAGGTATCTGCGAGGGAGTTCCTCCGCGTATTTACGTGGGTACAGTTCTGCAAGTTGTGGTGCCAAGATGTTCAGCCTACTCCTTCTGCTGACCTTGATTGGGGTGATCTTCTTCACCCGGCGGCTACAGCAACTCCTGCACAACATTCCGCAGCGCTACTGGCTCTCTCTGGGTGGAGGGATTTCTCTGGCCTATGTGTTCACGGCTTTTTTGGCGGAAGTGACGGAGCTGCAACAACACTTGATGCCCCTAGAAGTGCCTGTGTTGGGCTATTTGATTGAACACATTCATCTGCTCATGTTGCTGGGCATTGTTACGGTATATGGGTTGGAGGGGCTGGCCCAATCTTCCAAGCAAGAGGCATTGCTGCATCCAAGGATATTTTCCGTTCACATTGGTTTCTTTACGCTCTACAGCGTAATTCTGGGTTATTTGCTAAGACACACGGTGCAAGAATGGCTCAGTTGCCTGTTGCTGACCATCGCTTTGGCTATCCACCTCAGCATCGTCTGTAAAGATCTATTTGAGCATCATCCCCACTTATTTCAGCACCAAGGGCGTTGGCTGTTGATCGGATCCCTTTTTGTCGGTTGGCTGATGGGGCAAAGGGCCATTTTGCCGGAGATAGCCTTAGCCGCCAGCATTGCCTTTGTAGCGGGGGTTTTAATCTTTCAAGTGCTGAAGCACGAGCTACCCGAAACCGAAGGGCACTTTGGGGCATTTTTGGCGGGTGTTGTCGGTTTTGGTAGCTTGCTGGTGGCCATTTCGGCCATTCGGGCCTGGGAGTGAGTTCTACGGGTAAACCCAGCGTATCAGTAGCAATCACTGGGATCCCTCTCTGAAATTCTGCGGATTTTGAGTGGAGATTACCTTTTCTGAATCTTCGCTTAACAAAAAGTTAACTCTAGCCTGCTATTTTCTATCTGTTCCTTGAAGAAACACTGAGCCCTCATTGAGGAGTCAATAGACACTATGATGAAAACTTTCTTGGCAGGCCGTCGCTCTTTGCTCGTGGGGCTAGTTGCCACCGTGGCCGGTGCTTCTGTAGCCCTGTCTGGACTGGTGCATGCCCAGGCCAAAGATTGCCCCCGTCCGCCGGAGATGGATGTGCGCTTCTGCGACCGCGATGGCGATTTGATTGCCGATGTGCCGGAAGATCCGAACGAGTGGATCAATCCGGATACCCTGATCTTTGCCTACACCCCCGTTGAGGATCCCTCAGTTTACAAGAACGTTTGGGCTGAGTTTCTCGATCACTTGGCAGAGTTAACCGGCAAGAAGGTGGAATACTTCCCAGTGCAGTCCAATGCTGCTCAGTTGGAAGCGATGCGGGCGGGCCGTCTGCATGTGACCGGCTTTAACACCGGCTCTGTCCCTTTGGCGGTGAATGCGGTGGGCTTCCGTCCTTTTGCTATGATGGCCAGCTTGGATGGCAGCTTCGGCTACGAAATGGAGATCATCGTTCCTGCCGATAGCGATATCCAATCCATCGAAGATCTGCGCGGTCGGCAATTGGCTTTCACTAGCGAAACCTCCAACTCTGGCTTTAAGGCTCCTTCGGCGCTGCTGAAAGGGGAATTTGGCATGGAGCCCGGGGTTGACTACCAAACTGTCTTCTCAGGCAACCACGAGAACTCTATCTTGGGTGTGTTTAACGGTGACTACGAGGCGGCGGCTATTGCCAACTCCGTGATGACCCGCATGGCCAAGCGGGGCACGATTGATCCCAGCAAAATTCGCACCATCTACAAATCTCAAACTTTCCCCACCACAGCCTATGGAGTTGTCTACAACCTCCACCCAGAAGTGGCGGAAAAAGTGAAAGAGGCTTTCTTCACCTTTAAGTGGGAAGGCACCAAGCTAGCGGAAGAGTTTGGCAAGAGTGGTGGGGAGCAGTTCATTACCATCACTTACAAAGAGTATTGGGAAGTGATCCGCACTATTGATAAAGCCAGCGGCGTGGAGTACAAGCTCTAAATCCTCTCCAGCAGATCTTTCACTTATGGGATCCCTTCTCGATCGGGGATCCCTTTTTGTTGTCCTGCGACAGTCAGGATCGAGCCGGACAGTATCATCGTTGCAGACCTATCCTGCAGATCCCAGCATCCTGATCCCCCATGGCCCTGTTCACCCTCAACTCCGTTCGCAAAGATTTTGGCATCAAGGAACTCCTGAGGAATGCCAGTTTCAGCCTAGAAGAAGGCGATAAAGTCGGCATCATCGGCACCAACGGTTCCGGAAAATCCACACTGCTCAAGATGATCGCTGGCCTAGAACCCATCGATGGGGGCGACCTCTGGGTCAGTTCTGGGGCGAGGATAATCTACCTACCCCAACAGCCAGAGATGGATCCCGAGCATACGGTGCTGGAGCAGGTGTTTGCGGCTGCCGGAGAAAAAATGCGCCTGATCCGAGCCTACGAGGAGCTTTCCCATCGCTTGGCCCATCAAGGTGGGGATCCCAGTCTGTTATCCCAGTTGGCCAGTATTAGCGAGCGTATCGAGGTGGAATCCGCTTGGGATCTGGAAACCCAGGCCAAAACCATTCTCAGCCGTTTGGGCATTGCAGACTTTCAGGCCCGCGTTGGCGATTTGTCGGGGGGATACCGTAAGCGGATTGCCATTGCGTCAGCCCTCTTGGCAGAGCCAGATGCTCTACTGATGGATGAGCCCACCAACCACTTGGATGCCGAATCGGTGGAATGGTTGCAAGATTATTTGAATCGTTTTGCTGGGGCAGTGCTGCTGATCACCCACGACCGCTATTTTTTGGATCGGGTTACCCAGCGCATTCTGGAAATTGATCGCGGCGATCTGTATGCCTACAGCGGCAACTACTCTTACTACCTGGAGAAAAAAGCGGCTGCTGAAGCGGTCGAAAAGGGATCCCAACGCAAGTATGCCAATCTCTTACGGCGGGAATTGGAATGGCTCAAACGAGGCGCCAAAGCCCGCAGCACCAAGCAAAAAGCCCGCAAACAGCGCATCGAAGACCTACAAAATCAAGAATTCAAGCAAGCTCTGGGACAAGTGGATATTGCGACCGCCGGGCGTCGCATCGGCAAAAAGGTGATCGAGCTAGAAGGGATCCACAAATCCTACGGCGACCAACTCCTCATTCAAGACTTTACCTATACCTTTGCCCCCGATGATCGGGTGGGCATTATTGGCCCCAATGGGGCGGGAAAATCGACTTTGATGAATATCATCATCGGCAAATTGGCTCCAGATGCGGGCCGAGTGGAGATTGGCCCCACCATCCACATTGGCTACTTCGACCAACACTCTGACGATCTCAGCCTCAACCCCGACCAACGGGTGATCGAGTACCTCAAAGAAGTGGCAGAGCTGGTGAAAACTGCCGATGGGGAGACGATCACCGCATCGCAAATGTTGGAGCGCTTTCTCTTTCCCCCCAATCAACAATATGCCCCACTCCACAAACTTTCCGGTGGTGAGCGCCGCCGCTTGTTTTTGTTGAGGGTGTTGATGCAAGCGCCGAATGTGTTGATTTTGGATGAGCCCACCAATGATCTGGATGTGCAAACCTTGGCAGTATTGGAAGACTATCTGGAAGAATTCAATGGTTGTGTGATCGTGGTGTCTCATGACCGCTATTTTTTGGATCGCACCGTGAATCGCATCTTCGCCTTTGAGGGATCCGGCCGAATCCGGCAATATCCTGGCAACTATTCTGTTTATCTGGAGCATAAGCAGCGCCAAGAGAGTGAGATCAAATCCGCCCGCCCTGAGTCTGTCCCTCTCATTCCCCAGCCTGAAAAAGAGCTTGATAGGATCCCACAAAGCAGAAAACTCTCCTTCAAAGAAAAACGGGAATATGAGCAGCTTGAAAGCCAAATTCCGCAGATGGAGGCAGAAAAAGCTGAAATTGAGCAGATCCTTTATCGCAACCCTCCCAGCGGCTACAGCGAAGTGCAAAAGTTAGCCCAGAAACTGGCAGACTTAACCGCCGCCATCGACTCCGGGACCGCCCGTTGGCTAGAATTGGCCGAGCGCCACCTCAACTAGCGTCGAGCCTGCTTCCAGCATCTCTTCTGTCGAATTTGCAACAGCATCTGGGCAACAATCGTCAAAACTGGCAGCTCGATCAGGGGGCCGATCACCAAAGCCAGAAGGATCAACGGACGCTGCGGAAAAGCAGAAGCAGCAATGGCCAAAGCAAGCGGAGAATTGCGAGCCAAGGTTGTACAGGTCAAACAGACCCACTCCTCATAAGCCAAACCCAGCCAGCGGCTGACCTGGTAAGCCAAGAGGAAGTTGACGGCGAAAAAAACCAGAATGGGAGGCAGAAGCTTGAAAAGTAGGGCTGGATTCTCAGCGAGAATGCTTCCTTCAGTGGCAAAAATAAAAACTATCGCTAGATTCAAAGCCACAATCTGCATGATGCTAATCCGGTCTTGATAGCTTTCAAGGGATCCCCTCTCTCCACGTTCCGTTTTGATTTGCCGAATGGAGTATTGTGTGAGTGCTGCTGCCAGCAAAGGCAAGAAAAGGATCCAAAACAAGCCTGACAATAAAATTTCAACATTTAATTCGACTAAATCTCCTGCCAAAAGCAAAAGATAAACTGGCAAAAGCAAAACTTGCAGAACCAAATTAACAGGCAACAGGGCCGTTGCTAAAACCACATTTCCACCCGCTATCCCTGTAAAAACCAAATACCAATCCGTACAAGGAGTTACCATCAACATGAGCAGGCCAACCCACAAATCTGGCAGATCCGATAAAAAAACAGCCCCCAATCCCCAGGCAAAAATCGGAGTCCACAGAAAGTTGATCGACAAACTGGCCAACGCCACTGCCAATACAGCTTTAGAAGCGCGATTAACCTGCTCAAGTTTCTGAAAAAAACCTTTCCCCCAGATGCGAGTGGAATGCCCAGGAAAGTGAGATAAAGCAGCAAAGCCAACAGAGGTTGTACCCAGCCTCTTAAGATTTGGACAGAGTTTGGCCATCCTGTGAGGGCCAGACCCACGCCGATCGATACCACAACGAGCAAAGGTTGAGCTCTTTCAGAGAAACGCATGGATACAACTCGATGGATAGTGAGCAGCATTTCCAGTCTCTCAGCCCCTGTCAGTGTGGGATCCCACCTCGCAAGAACCAGAGAAACGGCTACAGTAACCTGGAAAGCGTTCCGCTCCTTTGTGCCATGACTCAGCAACTGACTCTCGACGGACTGGGATTTGGCTCGGGTGGGGGATCCCGTCTGGGTCGGGTGATTGTAACCGATTTGCAGGGGGAGATGCAGCGCTCCTACCTGGAATACGCCATGAGCGTGATCGTGGGGCGGGCCTTGCCGGATGTGCGGGATGGCCTCAAGCCGGTACACCGCCGCATCCTCTACGCCATGCACGAGCTGGGCCTGACGCCGGATCGCCCCTACCGCAAATGCGCACGGGTGGTGGGGGATGTGCTGGGGAAATATCACCCCCACGGGGATCAGGCAGTTTATGACGCGCTGGTGCGCATGGTGCAAGACTTTTCCAGCCGCTATCCCCTGGTGGCGGGACACGGCAACTTCGGCTCTGTGGATGATGACCCGCCGGCGGCTATGCGCTACACGGAGTGCCGGCTGGCGGAGCTGAGCCACACAGCGCTTCTGGAGCAGGTGTCGGAAGAGATCGTCGATTTCATGCCCAATTTCGACGGATCCCAGGCGGAGCCCACCGTTCTCCCGGCCCGATTGCCCATTTTGCTGCTCAACGGCTCTTCCGGCATTGCCGTGGGCATGGCCACCAATATCCCACCCCACAACCTGGGGGAAGTGGTGGATGGCCTGTTGGCTTTGATCGACCATCCCGACCTCAGCCCTGAGGAACTGTTGCGGTGGATCCCAGGGCCGGATTTTCCCACCGGCGGCCAAATCTTAGACACCCAAGGGATCCGCGCAGCCTACCTCACCGGGCGCGGTTCCATCACCCTGCGGGGGGTAGCCCGATTTGAGGAGATCCAGCCGGGCAAAGGACGCCACCGGCGGCCTGCTCTAGTCATCAGCGAGTTTCCCTATCAGGTGAACAAAGCCGCCTGGATCGAAAAAGTGGCCGAGCTGGCCAACCAAGACCGCATCAGCGGCATCGCCGATCTGCGGGATGAGTCGGATCGCAGCGGCATTCGCGTGGTGGTGGAGCTGAAGCGAGAGGCCAACCCACAGGCGGTTTTGCAGCAGTTGTATAAGCTCACCCCTTTGCAAAGCAACTTTGGAGCCATCCTGCTGGCTTTGGTGAACGGGGAACCGCGGCAGCTGAGCCTCAAAGAGATCCTGCAGCACTTTTTGCAATTTCGCGAGGCCACCCTCAACCGGATGTTCCGTGCCGAACTGCAGCAGGTGCAGCGCAAGGCGGAAGAGGTGGCAGGAATGTTGCTGGCGTTGGCGGATCTGGAGGGGGTGATCGAGCTGCTGCGGCAAGCGCCCGATGGCACCACGGCCAAAGCCCAATTGCAAACTCGCCTGGGCTGTACCCCCCAGCAGGCAGAGACGATTTTGGCCATGCCTCTGCGTCGCCTGACGGGATTGGAGCGGGAACGGCTGCACCAGGAACACGCCCAGTTGCAGACCCGCATCGAAGAACTGCAGGGGCTACTCAGCGACCGCCGCAAGCTCTTGAATTATTTGAAAAAAGAGCTGCGACACCTGAAAAAGACCTTCGGGGATCCCCGGCGCACCCAGATCCTCTCAGCCTCGGAGCTGGAAGCGGAAGTGGCCCAAATCCCCAGCGGCGAAGAGACGGAAGAGACCCACTTCTTGCTGCAATTCACCCGCAAGGGCTATGTGCGCCGCCTGCCTCTGCCTAGCCGTCGCTCCCGCAGCAACCCGGCGCAACGGGAACTGGGGGAAGATGTGCTGGTCGGCCTGGAATGCGTCACGCTGGAGCAGGAAATCTTGGTGCTCACCGCCGGCGGCAAAGCTTTCACCCTGCCCATCGCAGGGATCCCCCTCAGCACTGGGTCCTCACGGGGGGTGCCTCTGGTTACCCTTCTCCCCAACCCTGAGCCGATCGTCGCCACCTTCACGTTGGATCCGGATCCGGGCAAGGCAAGTTTGGTGGTGCTCAGCCGGCAGGGGCGGATCAAGCGGCTGGCCCTGGCAGAGCTAATGGGCCTCACCCAACGGGGATCCACCGTCCTCAAACTAAAGGAGGGAGATGAGCTGGGCTGGGCAGCCCTTTGGGATCCCGACCACCAAGGCTACAGCGTCGTCCTGGCTACTTCAGGGGGACGGGTGCTGCGGCTGGATGTCCAACAGATTCCCCTGATGGGTCGGGCGGCTATGGGATCGCCGGCCCTGCGCCTGGGGCGCACCGAGCGAATAGTTGGTATGGCGCTGGTGCCCTCCCAAGGGATCCTGGTTCTGGCCAGCCGGTTGGGCTATCTGAAGCGCTTGTCTCTGGAGGAGATCCCCATCTTGGAGCGGGGTCAAGTGGGCGCGCCGGCCTTTCACTTCTCCGACCGAGGGGATGTGCTGGTGGGCTTGGTGGGTCTCCCCCCCGAGCTGGAGAGGCCTTCCCATCTGCAACTGGATGTGATCACGGAGTCTGAACAGGTGTACTCCTTCTCTCCTGCCGAGATCCCGCTGCAAAGCCGCTCCGGGGGCGGATCCCTCCTGGTCAAAGGGGAGCGGGTCAGGGAGTTGCGCCTGTTCTGGCCGCAGTGGCTGCCGGAAGGCGATGTGGGATAGCTCTTGGGGGAGCAGAAGATCCCTAGGACGAAGAGCCTTCCCCAGGCGAGGCCGAATCGGTCGGCGGGGAGCCGGGATCCGTCTCCGGCACTTCGGGATGGCGAACGGGCTTGGGTAGGGTGCCACCTGACCTGATAACCAAACAGCGCACGGTTTGGTGCAGCTCCTCCAGCAAAATGCTGATGGCAGAGCGGAAGTCTCGGTGGTCATCTCGCATTTGCTCCAGCATGGCGCGGATGACTTCCTGACAATCCTTCAGGATGTGCTGCTGCTGGGCAACAATCTGCACCAGTTCGCTTTGTTCCTTGAGCAGCTCCCGCAGACAAGAGCGCAGCTCTTCCACATGGCTCTGCCAAAGGGCCTGTCCTTCCCGCAGCTCCATCACGCTGGTGCGCAAATCGGCGGTCGAGTCTCTTAGGGCTTCGCTGTGGCGGCGCTCGGCTTCCAGTTGCTTTTGCTGCTCCTGCTGCTGTTGGCGCAACTCAGAATTGGCCCGCAAGTTGGCTTCCGCTGCCCTGAGCAATTGAGCCAATCGAACCTCAGTAACAACCCAACGCTCTTCCGGGGAGAGAGATCGACCTCGGCCAACTCGCCTGCAGAAGTACTTCACAGTCGCTGCACCCTATACACAACTCTCTACTTTAAATCAAAGCACCATAGGACTTCAGCCCAAGCAGAGACCTGTCTATCGGGCTTTGTCCCGGCTGTTTTCTGGGTTTACCCAATGTAGCCATGATAGCGGATGCCGAATCCAGAAGTTCGGAAGACGGAGCTGCCCCTCTCCAGGGATCCCGGTCGTTCTTCTAGGATGGTGGAGAGTTTGGATAAAAGAAACCATGCCTTCACTTGCCAATCAAGTGGTGCTGATTACCGGCGCCTCTGCTGGAATTGGGGAAGCCGTCGCTCTGGAGGCGGCCAAACGAGGGGCTCGCTTGGTGCTGGCGGCCCGTCGGGAGGGGCTGCTGCGAAACGTCAAGGACTTGGTGGAAAGTCGGGGGGCGGAGGCGCTGGTGGTGCCCACCGACATGGCCGATACGGCCCAGGTGGAGGCGCTGGCCCAAAAGGCTCTGGATCATTTTGGCCGGGTGGATATCCTGGTGAACAACGCCGGCTATGGCCAGATGGGGCCGGTGGAAGAGGTGGATGTGGCGGCCATGCGGCGCCAGTTTGAGGTGAATGTATTTGGCTTGCACGCCCTCACCCGTGCCCTCTTGCCCCAAATGCGGGAACGGGGCAGTGGCCGCATCCTCAACCTCAGCTCGGTGGCCGGCCAGATGTCGATGCCTTTCAGCGGCGTTTACAACGCCACCAAGTTTGCTGTGGAGGCCCTCAGCGATGCGTTGCGGGTGGAGGTGGCCCCCTTCGGCATCAAGGTCATCTTGATCGAGCCGGGGCCGGTAGCCACCGAGTTTGGCCGCGTGGCGGAAGAAACCTTTGCCGCTGTTGTCAACCCCAATGGCCCCTACAAAGCGATCTTGGACAAGACTGCCGAGCTGGCCAGCTCGTTTAACAAAATGGCCTGGCCGGTGGAGAAGGTGGTGGAGCCGATCCTGAGGGCGATGACCGATCCTCACCCTTCCGACCGCTACACCGCTTTCACGGGGGGTAAGGTGGCGTTGGGGCTGATGCGGCTCATGCCCGCTGCTCTGGCTGACTCCATGTGGCGGCGCGTCTATGGGCTGGATGGTCTGGGATCCCCCGGCTCGGCCTAACTGCAGGCTTGTGGCGGGCATCGGATGGGGCAGGGATCCCTCAGGAGCTCATCCTTGCGGGGGTAGGGTTGTGCCTTCCAGGAGGGACAGGTTAAGTTTGTTAAAGGACTTTTAATAACCGAGCGTTCTCTTCCCTATGAACAAGCCTCTATCTCCCCAGCGCTGGCTGATCGCCCTCCTGCTGGGCTTTTGTCTCTGGCAGGGATCCGGCCTGGTGCTGCAGCCTGCACCCGCCCATGCAGCTTTGGCCTCGGCCCTCACCTACGATCGCTTTTTGCGCTACGTCGAGGAGGGGCGGGTTACGGATGTGCGCCTCACGGACAACAATCTGGTAGCTGAAGTTACGGCTGTGGATCCCCAGACCCAGCATTCCACCCGCTACCGAGTGAACCTGCTGCCCAACACCGTACCGCAACTGGTGGACCGCCTCACCGAGCAGGGGATCGAAGTGGCAGTGGTACCCACCCGCAATGGCAGCGCCTTTTGGGCGCTTCTGGGCAACCTGGTGATCCCGCTGTTGTTGTTGGGGGGGTTGTTCTTTTTCCTGCGGCGTGCCGGTGGCGGAGCGGGCGGCCCTGGGCAGGCGATGAACTTCGGCAAATCGCGGGCCCGCTTCCAGATGGAAGCCAAAACCGGCGTTAAGTTCGACGATGTGGCCGGCATCGAAGAAGCCAAAGAAGAATTGCAAGAGGTGGTTACCTTCTTGAAGAAGCCGGAGCGCTTCACCGCTGTTGGGGCCAAGATCCCCAAAGGCGTGTTGTTGGTGGGGCCGCCGGGGACGGGCAAAACCCTTCTGGCCAAGGCCATTGCCGGCGAGGCAGGAGTGCCTTTCTTTAGCCTGTCCGGCTCTGAGTTTGTGGAAATGTTTGTCGGGGTGGGTGCCTCTCGCGTGCGGGATCTCTTCAAGAAGGCCAAGGAGAATGCGCCCTGCATCGTCTTCATCGACGAGATTGACGCGGTGGGCCGGCAGCGGGGGGCCGGCATTGGCGGGGGCAACGACGAACGCGAGCAAACCCTGAACCAGTTGCTCACCGAGATGGACGGCTTTGAGGGCAACACCGGCATTATCGTGATTGCCGCCACCAACCGCCCTGATGTGTTGGATGCCGCTCTCTTGCGTCCGGGGCGCTTCGACCGCCAGGTTACGGTGGATCGGCCCAGTTTCAAGGGGCGCTACGAGATCTTGCGGGTGCATGCCCGCAACAAGAAGCTGGCGGAAGAGGTCAGCCTGGAGGCGATTGCCCGCCGTACCCCCGGCTTTGCCGGCGCGGATCTGGCCAACCTGCTCAATGAAGCGGCCATTTTGGCGGCCCGCCGTCAGCGCATGGCCATCACCAACCAAGACATTGACGATGCCATCGACCGCATCACCATCGGCCTGACCAAGCCCCCGCTTCTGGACGGCAAGAGCAAGCGCCTGATCGCCTACCACGAGTGTGGCCATGCCCTGTTGATGACACTTTTGCCCCACGCGGATCCCTTGAACAAGGTGACCATCATCCCCCGTTCCGGCGGCGCAGGTGGCTTTGCCCAGCAACTGCCCAACGAGGAGCAGATCGACTCCGGCATGTACAGCCGCGCTTGGCTGCTGGATCGGGTGGTGGTGGGCTTTGGCGGTCGGGCGGCCGAAGAGATCGTCTTCGGCTACTCGGAAGTGACCACCGGAGCCAGCAACGACCTGCAGCAGAACACGAATCTGGTGCGGCAGATGGTGACCCGCTTTGGCATGTCTGAGCTGGGGCCCTTGATGCTGGATCCCCCCAACAACGAGGTATTCTTGGGCGGCGGCTGGATGAACCGCGTCGAGTACTCGGAGGATGTGGCCGCCAAGATCGACCGCCAGGTGCGGCAGATCCTGGAGAGCTGTTACCAGAAAGCCAAGCAGATTTTGCTGGAGCACCGCCCTCTGCTGGATCGATTGGCCGATACCTTGGTGGAACGGGAAACCCTGGATGGCGACGAATTCCGGGCGATTGTCTCAGAGTATGTGCCCATCCCGGAGAAGGTCGGCCTGCCCAGTCCACTTGCGGAAGCGGGACGGAGTCCAAAGCTGGTCTAGGGGATCCCATCTCCATTGCCAGATAGACAACTGGGGGGGTTGTTGGGGCTGGATCCCGGCAACTGCCCTTTTTTTAGCGGGTTTTCTGTTGCGTCGGGTTATCTCATGCGCTCTTCTCTCTCTGCTTTGCCGGTTCACCTTTATCGCTGCCTGAGCTGCGGTCGGGAAGGGTTGACCCAATCACCAGGGCGGGAACAGGGATCCGTGGCAGATCGGGTTTATTGTCCCAGTTGTGGCCAAATTTACCCCATCACCGCTTCTGGGGCTGTGGATTTTATCGGCAGCTCATCGGACTTGCATCTCACCCCGGCCCAAGCCATTGCCCATCTGCCTGGGTTCGCCTGGGGCTACGATCGCCTCTGGCGGCCCTGGGCTCTGTCGCTACTGACGGGGGAGAGCTTTGGCAGCGAGCGGGAGGGTCAACTGCTGGCCGAGCTGGTGGGGGAGGAAGATCCCATCTTGGATTTGGGCACTGCCGGGGGGTACTGGAGCCGCTTGATTCTGGCCAGGGATCCGCAGCGGACGGTGGTCGGCCTGGACAATGCGGCAGGGGTATTGGCGGAAGCCGCTCAACAAGCGCAGCCCCACTGGCAGCACTACAGCCTGATGCGGGCTCGGGCTGAACAGCTTCCCCTCGCCTCTGGAACTTTTGGGGCGGTGATCAGTGGGGCGACCTTGAACGAAGTGCCTTTGGATCCCTGTTTGCGGGAAATTGCCCGCGTCTTGAAACCGGGAGGGGCCTTTGTCTCGATGCACAGCCAGCAGGTACAGGGATGGGGGCAGATGGTGCAGCAATGGCTGGAAGCCACCGGCCTTCATTTTTTCTCGGAAACCCAGTTGCGCGAGCACCTTCAACAGGTGGGGCTGCAGTTGGAGCGTTATCTCAGCTTGGGTTGGGTGGCCTTTGTGCGGGCGGTGCGCCTCTGATCTGGGCTGGGTTGAGGTGGCCATTCATTGAGTCCAGAGCGGAGCCATCACCCAAATCCAAGTCGCGTCGATCCCCAGCCCTCCTCTTCCACCGGGAGAGGGCCTGGGAGTGAGGGCGAGAGCGCAGGCTAGGGGATCCACTCCAGCCCAACGCCAAAGCTAAACTCCCGATCCAGGGTCGAGTTGCGCAGGCTATAGCGAGCAGAAAGACGAAAGGAAGGGCTAATGGCGTAGGCAGCAGTGAGCTCCGCCAGGGTGGCCTGTCCTTCTTCCGGCTCCTGGGGGGCAACCCAACTGTAGCTGCCGGTCAAATCTACACCTCCCGGAGCCAAGGCCAAAACAGCAAAAGCCCCATAGCTAACTCCACTGAGGCTGCGGTTCTTTTGTTCCAAAGCCCGATACCCCAGTTGTGGCGCCAGATTAAAACGGGATCCCATGGGGGCCAGAAAGTAACGCATTTCCGACCCGTACTGGCGCACTTCGGGATGTTCGGAAGATTGGCGATAGTCACCGCTGAGGGTGAGGCGATCTCCCAGACGCAAGTCTTGTAGGCTGATTCGCCAGTGAGAAGAGGACTCGAAACCGGCCTGCAAGCGCGTGGGCAAGACAGGGGTGTTGCGGATTTCTTCCAGGAGATGGGGCGGGTTTTGCAGCCAGCGGCGCAACACGGGGCTGCCTTCCAAAAGTTGGCTATCCAAGCCCAAATCCAAAGCGGCTGAGAGCGTGGCTGGCGCCGGATCCTGAATGCTGGCTTGCGTGGAATTGGCCCAAACTGGCCACCCAGGCACCAGTCCAGCCCAGAGGAGCAGCATACCCAGGGGAAGCCCTTTGCCAGACTGTCTCACCGCCTGCAACCCCATGCATCGCGTCCCTACTGTAGCCGCTTTCCGAGGGATTCTCCACGCAGACGGGCAGAGCCAAAGGGCGGCAACAACACCTCAAAGACGGCCCAGCGACAACAGAAAGCCTAGCTGCTACGGCTGTTGGCAACCACCCGCAAGCGCTCGACCAATTTTTGCAGTTGCCGTTCAAATTGCAGACTTTGCCGCTGTAGCTGACTGACCTTTTCACAGCTATAGAGGACGGTGGTGTGATCTTTTCCCCCAAAGTAGTCGCCAATTTTGGGCAGGCTGAGGTTGGTGTAGTGGCGCATCAAGAACATGGCAATTTGCCGTGCTTGGCTGATGTCGCGCTTGCGGGAGGATCCCAGTAAACTGTCTCGGTCGATGCCGAATTCTTCACAGACCACATCGGTAATCATGTCGGCGGTGATCTCTTTCGGCTCGCTGGGGGGATTGAGGATGGGCTGAATCGTCTCCACGCTCATCGGCAAGCCGGAAATGGAAACATAGGCGACGGCGCGGATCAGGGCACCTTCCAGCTCGCGGATGTTGCTGGTGTAGGTGGTGGCAATGTACTCGATCACGTCGGCGGGCAGGTTCATCCCCTCGTACTCGGCTTTCTTCTTGAGAATGGCCATGCGGGTTTCGATATCGGGCGATTGAATTTCCGCAATCAAACCCATGGAGAAACGAGAACAAAGCCGCTCCTGCAGACGCGGGATCAGATGAGGAGAGCGGTCGGCGGCCAGTACGATCTGTTTGCCGGACTCGTGCAGCGTATTAAAGGTGTGAAAAAACTCCTCTTGGGTGTACTCTTTGCCTTCGATAAATTGAACGTCATCCACCAATAAAATATCCACATCCCGATAGTGCTCCCGGAAAGACTGCATGCTGTCTCGCCGGATGGCATCGATTAAATCGTTGGTAAACCGTTCGGTGGACACGTAGAAGACCTTGGCGCGTGAATTGGCCTCCAGTTGGTAGTGGCCAATGGCCTGCATCAGGTGGGTTTTGCCCAGACCCACCCCACCGCAGAGAAACAGGGGGTTGTAGGCGCGCCCAGGCTTGTCGGCCACAGCCAGAGCTGCAGCGTGAGCCATGCGGTTGTTGGGGCCAACCACAAACCGCGAGAAGGAATACTTGGGGTTGAGATCCGGCGCCCGCATGGGCAGGCTGCCGCCGACTTCCAGTCCTAGAGTGGTGGAGGCAGGTAAGCTGCCGGCTCTGCCCGATGTTGGGGAAATCGCCCTTGAAGGGGGTTCTGCCTCGACAGAAGCGTGGGGGGAAACGGAAAACTCCACCTGCAAAGGGATCCCGGCTACCCGCTGCACCACCTCGGTGATGGTGGAAGCGTAGTGCTTTTGCAGCCAGCCCCGTGCCCATTCGCTGGGGGTACAGATGGTGAGGCGGTTGTCCACCAACGATTCAGCCCGCGCCGTTTTGATCCAAGCCTCAAAGGTTGGGCGGCTGAGCTGCACCTGCAGATGACACAGGGCTTCATCCCAGAGCTGATCCAGGGAAATATCCACACCACACACTCAGAGCGACACAGCAGAAGCCCAGAGGAAACAGCGGCGGCTTCCTCGACAGGAGCTTCGGGATTCCCAATTTAACTGCTCGGCGCGGGGTGGCCAATCTAGCAATTTTCCATTGAGTCTGCTAAGATTGAGCGTCTGCGATCAGTTTCAAGCGGGCTAATTTCGGTCTGGTCAGCTCTGGCAAATGATCTTGGATTCATAAGTTGGCTTCTCACCATGACTCAGCGTACCCTTCGTGGCACCAATCGCAGACGCATTCGGGTTTCTGGGTTTCGGGCCAGAATGCGAACGGCAACTGGGCGTCAGGTCTTGCGGCGACGGCGGGCCAAGGGGCGTTATC
This sequence comes from Thermostichus sp. OS-CIW-30, assembly GCF_054060215.1. NCBI lineage: Bacteria > Bacillati > Cyanobacteriota > Cyanophyceae > Thermostichales > Thermostichaceae > Thermostichus > Thermostichus sp. OS-CIW-30. The sequence continues at coordinate 67,547 of NZ_JBSSCZ010000012.1, forward strand.
GCCTGGCGGTTTCCTAAGCCCTTTGGTCAGAGATTTGATTTGTCTTGGTTTTTTGGAGCGTTGCAGCCCAAAACTCGCTGACTTCTGGGGCAGACTCTCCTCGGTGCCCAATGTTGCCGGCTCCTCATCGATTGCGGGATCGACGAGCTTTTCAGGCGCTCTACCAGGGGGGCCAACGTCGTTCCGGTGCAGGCTTGACCCTGCTGTTTCAGCCGATGCCCGCAGGGTGCGAAGGGATCCCCAGCCATGTGGGACTGGTGATCGGCAGAAAGGTGAGCAAATCTGCCGTAAAACGGAATCGGCTGCGACGCCAGTTGCGAGAAATCTTGCGCCCTCTGTGCCCAAACCTGAAACCCGGATACCGGCTGCTGTTTATCTCCAAGGCAAACCTGCTGACCTACCGCTGGCCGGAGCTGAGGGCGGAGGTGCATCGTCTTCTCCAAAAGGCCGACCTGCTCGTCAGCACAGATGCGGATCCCAGGCTGTCCTAGAGACCTAGGCTGCACAGGTTTTTGCTACCCATGCTAGCCTGTTGCCATCATATGCTGGTGGCCACGCTAGATGTGGGGTGTGATGTACATCAAGCGGATTGAGCTGACCCGATTTAAGTCGTTTGGCAGCACCACCTCGTTGCCCCTGCTGCCGGGCTTTACGGTCATTTCCGGCCCCAATGGCTCCGGCAAGTCCAACATCCTGGATGGGATCCTGTTTGCGCTGGGTTTATCGTCCTCGCGGGGGATGCGGGCAGAGAGGCTTTTGGATCTGGTGCATTCCGGCAGCCTCAACGGCAATCGGCAGGTGGAAACCCATGTTTCTGTCACCTTTGAGCTGGGGCCAGGAGAAGATGGTCAGCCCAGGGAATGGAAAGTCAGTCGCCGGCTGCGGGTCAAGCCCGGAAAGGCTGAGGAGCTCGCCCGCGATAGTGGGACGGAGTCCTTTTCTCTCCCCTACACCAGCACCTTTTATATCAACGATGTGCCCTGTACCCTGAGCGAGCTGCACGAACAACTGGAGGCGATGCACATCTACCCCAACGGCTACAACGTTGTTTTACAAGGGGATGTCACCAGCATCATTTCCATGCACCCCAAGGAACGGCGGCAGATCATCGACGAATTGGCGGGGGTGGCCACCTTCGACCGCAAGATCGCCCAGGCCAACAGCAAGCTGGAGGCGGTACGGGAACAAATTGAGCGCTTTCGGCTCATCGAACAAGAATGGCAAGCTCAAGGAGAGCGGCTGCTCAGAGAGAGCGAAAAGGCCCAACACTATCAGCAACTGCGGCTGCAGTTGCAAACGCTGGAGCAGCAGCAACAGGTGTTGCTTTGGCGGCATTTGCAGGCCCAAGTGGAAGAAACCCAGGCGGCCATTCAGCAGCTTCTGGAGGCTCAGGAGCAGGCCACCGCTCAGGTGCAGACCTTGAGCGAGCATTTGCAGCAAGCCGAAGCCGCCCTGACCGAGTTGCAAAGCCGCATCCACGCCCTTGGAGAGGAGGAATACCTGCACCTGCAAGCCCAGATTGCCGCCGCCGAAACACAACGGCAACAGGTCAGCCAACAGATCGCAGCCTGGCAGCAGGAGATCGAGCAAGCGCAGCGCCTACATCAGGAGCGGCAAACCCAACAGCAGCATCTGCAGGCGGAGCTGGAACACCTGCACAGCCAACAGGAGCAACTGGCCCAAGCCCAGGGATCCCTGCAGGCCCAGGTTCAGAAAGCCCAAATTAGCTTGGAACAGAGCCGCGAACAGCTGCGCGCCCTAGCCCAATCCGCTGATGCCTGGGTGAAACAGCAGCGCTACCTCACCCGCCACATTGAGGAACTTCGCGCCGAACAGGAGCCTCTCCAACAGGAGCAAATTCGCCTGCAAGAGCGACAACGGCAACTGGAACGGCAAAGCCAAGAGATCCAGGCGGAGATTGCCCAGATCGAGGCGTGGCTGGGATCCCACCTGGCCCTCACCGCCGAGCTGGAACACACTTGCCGACAGTCGGAAGCTCAGGTTCAAACTTTGGCCCAAGAGCTGGCGCAACTGCAGGCCAGCCTGGAGTTGGATCGCGCCACCCACGAACGCCTCACCGTCGAGCTGCACGCCAAGCAGCGGCAACTGGACAAATGGGAAACCCGCCGCCAAGTGTTGCAAGAATCCCAGGGATCCCGGGCGACCCAAGCCATCCTGAGTGCCCGTCTGCCGGGGGTTTTGGGGTTGGTGGCCCAGTTGGGGCAGGTGGATCCCCAGTATCAACTGGCCCTGGAGGTTGCAGCAGGCAACCGGCTGCACTTTGTGGTGGTGGAGGATGACACCGTGGCCGTGAGCGCTGTCAACTTTTTGAAACGGGAAAAAGCCGGACGCGCCACCTTTTTGCCCTTGAATAAGCTCCAGCCCACCCGCCCCCCCAGCCCCCTGAAATTGGACGGCCTGATCGACTACGCCATTCGTTTGGTGCGTTTTGAAGAGCGCTACCGGGATGTTTTCGGCTTTGTGTTCGGCTCCACCCTGGTTTTCCAAAGCCTAGAGCTGGCCCAGCCCCACATCGGCAAGCACCGCATGGTTACTCTGGAAGGGGAGCTGTTGGAAACTTCGGGCGCCATGACCGGCGGCAGCGCCCCCCAGCGAGCTGGGATCCATTTTTCTGTCGGCGAACCTTCCGAGGAGGCCGCCTTGCGCTCCCGCTTGGCCGAGCTGGAGGAACTGCTGGCCGCCCTCACCCTGCGCCTACAAGCAGCCCAAGCCCGCGAAAAACAACTGGCCCAAGCCCTGCTCCTGGCTCGCCAAGACGCCCTGCAAGCCCAGCAATATCTGGAGCGGCACCAAGCCGACTGCCAAAAGCAACAGGCCCGCCTGCAACACCTGCAGGGATCCCTGGCGCAAAGGCAAAGCGAAAGCCACCAGATCCAGCAGCGGCTCCAGCAGATTCAACTGCGTTGGGATCCCTTGCAACAGCGCCTGGCCGATCTCACCCTCAAGCTCAGCCAACTGGAGGGATCCCCGGTGAACCAACATTGGCAGCAACTGCAGCAGACGGTGCAGCAGCAGGAAAGTCGCTTGGCAGAGCTGCAGCAGCAACTGACCCAACTGGAGCGGCAACAGCAGGAGAACTCCGGCCAACAACACCTGAAACAGGCCCAAATCCAGCACCACCAGGAGCGCCTGCAGGAGAGCAAACAGCGCCAAGCCTATCTGCAGGAGCAAATCGTCCAAGCCCAAGCCACCCTTGGCCAAATCCAGCAACACCTTGCCGAGCAACGGCAACAGATGAGCCAGATCGAGGCCCGACTTTCCCACCTGCGCCAAGAGCGAGATCGGCAGGAATTTCAACTGCGGGCCCAACAACAGCAAATCCAACGCCTGGAGTGGGAACGCTACAACGCCCTCACCCAACAACAGGAAAAAGAGGCCCTGCTGGCCCAACTGCAAACCCAACTGCAAGCGGTGGCCCAAGAGCTGCCGGATCCGCTGCCCAACTTGCCCGCCACCCTGACCCTAGACGAGCTGCAACGGCAAAAACGCAAAATCGAAGAGCAATTGCGATCCCTGGAGCCGGTAAACATGCTGGCCATTGCCGAATACGAACAGACCCAAGCTCGCCTGCGGGATCTCAGCGCCAAACTGGAAACCCTGCACCAAGAGCGCACCGAGTTGTTGCTGCGCATCGAGAACTTTTCCACCCTGCGTCGGCAAGCCTTCTTGGATGCCTTTCATGCCGTCAACGGCCATTTTCAGACCATCTTTGCCCAACTTTCCGATGGGGATGGCCATTTGGAATTGGAAAACCCAGAGGATCCCTTCGCAGGCGGTCTAACCTTGGTGGCCCACCCCAAAGGCAAGCCGGTGCGCCGTCTCAGCGCCATGTCGGGAGGAGAAAAATCCTTGACAGCCCTCAGCTTTATTTTTGCTCTGCAGCGATTCCGCCCTTCCAGCTTTTACGCCTTTGATGAAGTAGATATGTTTTTGGACGGGGCCAATGTGGAAAAATTGGCCAATATGATCTGGCAGCAATCTCGTCAGGCGCAGTTTTTGGTGGTCAGTTTACGCCGCCCCATGATCGAAAAAGCTGAGCACACCATTGGTGTAACCCAGGCCCGCGGTGCATACACTCAGGTGATCGGCCTGACCAAACCCGCCCCTCACCCCAGTTAAGATGTGGCTTGGTTAAGAGCAGAGGGCAAATCCTGAGGTCCCATTAGGCTCATTCTAAGAATGGTTTAGGAGTGTCCAAACGCCTGCCATGGTTGCTCTGACTCTGAATCTATCCCCCCTGACAACCCTGAGCCGAGCAGATTTTATTCGGCTTTGTGCCGCCAATCCTGACTTGAAGCTGGAGCGTACCGCTCAAGGAGAATTGGTTATCATGTCTCCAACCGGCGGGGAAACCGGCCACTGGAATGCCGAAATCACCACAGACTTAACCCTTTGGAATCGGCAATCGGGCCGAGGGAAAAGCTTTGATTCTTCCACCGGATTTTCCTTGCCTTCAGGCAGCGACCGCTCCCCTGATTTGGCCTGGATCCCGATTGAAAAGTGGGAAGCTTTGGATCCCTCAGTCCGTCAAGGATTTTTGCCCTTGTGCCCCGATTTTGTGGTGGAGATCCTCTCGCCCACCGATTCTTGGATCCAAACTCAGGCCAAGATGCAAGAATACATGGACAACGGCTGCCGGCTGGGGTGGCTGCTGGATCCCAAGGCTAAGCGGGTGATGATCTACCGACAAGGGCAAGCGCCGGAATTGGTCGAAGATCCGGAAACCCTATCAGGAGAGGACGTGCTGCCGGGCTTCACCTTGCCCATTCGCAAGATCTGGTCGGCTTGATATGAGTAGCTTTCACGGATTTACGATCCCTGATACAGATTTTTTCCACACCCTTAACCCAGCTAACTCAGATGGATCTCTTGCATGACAGGGATCGGAATTGCAGAACTCTCCCAACCTTGGAAACAGCTGCAGTAAAAATGTTGAGCGATAGGCCAAAAACAGGCGGAGTCACACTACCATGGCTGCTCTGACTCTGAATCTATCTCCCCTGATAACCCTCAGCCGAGCAGATTTTATCCGGCTTTGTGCCGCCAATCCTGAGCTGAAGCTGGAGCGTACTGCCCAAGGAGAATTGGTCATCATGTCTCCAACCGGTGGGGAAACGGGCAATCTTAACTTTGAAATTGCCGGGGAAGTTTATGTTTGGAATCGGCAATCGGGCCGAGGGAAAAGCTTTGATTCTTCCACCGGATTTTCCTTGCCTTCAGGCAGCGACCGCTCCCCTGATTTGGCCTGGATCCCGATTGAAAAGTGGGAAGCTTTGGATCCGGAAACCCGCCAAGGATTTTTGCCCCTGTGCCCCGATTTTGTGGTGGAGATCCTCTCGCCCACCGACTCTTGGATTCAAACTCAGGCCAAGATGCAAGAATACATGGACAACGGCTGCCGGCTGGGGTGGCTGCTGGATCCCAAGGCCAAGCGGGTGATGATCTACCGACAAGGGCAAGCGCCGGAATTGGTCGAAGATCCGGAAACCTTATCGGGAGAGGACGTGCTGCCGGGCTTCACCTTGCCCATCCGCAAGATCTGGTCCACCTGACATTCTACGGTCGTTTTATAGTCATTTTAGACAGGAATGAAACATTTGTGTATTGGTTCCTAACTCCCCTCTCCCAAAGGAAGAGGGGCTGGGAGTGGTCGCAGAAGCTGCACGGAATGCTTGAGGAGTGTCTCAATCTAGTTTGGAATGACTATAGTCCTCAGATTGGGGTCTTTCGCGCAATTCTGGCGAGACTGGGATCTTGGCCAGGCTGGATAAGGCCCACCGATGCCTTTTGCACCTGCTGGACTTCTTGCAAAAGCTGCAAGTAAAAAGTCCGTCGTTCCCAATCCAGATCTCGGAGCCCACAGCCCGGCTCTCGATGGTGCAGGCAATCGCGAAACTGACAGGCGCCCAAGCGATCCCTTACTTCGGGGAAGCACCGTATCAACTGCAAAGGATGCACCGGCGGGATCCCTTCGCCAGCATTGAATCCCGGCGAATCGGCGATCCAACCGCCTTCCGGCAAAGGAAACAGCTCCACATGGCGGGTGGTGTGCCGACCATGGCCCAAACGTCTGGAGACGGCCTGAGTGGCCAGCCGAACGTCCGGCAGCAGCCGATTGAGCAAGCTGGATTTGCCCACCCCGGAAGGGCCCATCACCACCGAGATCTGATCTCGACAGCACTGTTGCAACTGGGGGATCCCAGCTTGGGTGTGGGCACTGACCAACAGAGGCTCATATCCCCACCTCTGCAGACGCTCCACCCAAGTTGTCGCCACTTCTGGATCCACGCAGTCGCATTTGTTCAACACCACCTGAACCCGCAGTTGGCTGGCCTCGGCTTGCACCAGCAGACGACTGAGGGCGTTGGGCTCAGGGTCGGGCTCGGCCAGGGCCACCACCACCAGAACTTGGGTTGCGTTGGCAATAGCGGGTCGAGGCAGCTGAGTGCGCCGCGGCAGGATCGCCTCGATCACCCCCCGCTCCGGCCAGAGGTCGGCGGCAGCAGGCGGCAAGCGCACCTCCACCCAGTCCCCCACCATCACCTGCTGGCCCGTTTTTTTCAGCTTGGCCCGGCTGGTACAGAGAATCTCCGCCGGGGTGGGCTTTTGAGCCGGAAACTGAGCCGGGATCTCGGGAAAAAGGGCGGCCAAACTCGGATCGATCCGCACGCGATAAAAGTTGGCCTGCGCTGCGCGCACCCAGCCGGTACAACTGGATCCCGGATCCCCCTTTCCTTCTGGTTTCACCGGGCTCATGCCGACTCAGGCGTGCCACGACGCACCCAGAGAATGTGATGGCCTTCGGGGGAAGCTGCCTGTCCCTCAATCCGATGCCCGGCCATGGCTAGACTGTTGGGCACCTGCTCCAGAGGTTCTCCCGCATCCAGCCACAGCTCCAGCAGTTCTCCAGGAGCCATGCGCTCCAGGCGCAGCTTCGCCCGCACGTAGTTAAGTGGGCAAGGGATCCCGCGCTGGTCAAGGATAAACTTGACCTCTTCCGACGAAACAGCCTCTGCAGTCATTCTTCCTCACGCTCCCGGTTGCCAGGCATCTGGGCCAGCCCCCGCAACAACCCGCCCAAGAAACCATCCCGCTTGTTGATGCGTTCTCCATGCAGCTCAGCCAGGCGCATGAGCAATTCCCGCTCTTCTGAGCTGATGCGGGTGGGGATCTCCACCACCAGCGTGATTTGGTGGTCGCCCCGAGACATCGGGTTGCCAATGCGAGGTACCCCCTTGCCCTCCAGGGTCAGCACTGTACCCGGCTGGGATCCGGCTGGGATGGTCAGCTCCACCTCCTCCTCCAGGCCGGCTTTCGAGTCCACGGTGGGCACAGAGACCTTGGCCCCCAAGATGGCCTGCAAATAGCTCACCCGCACCTCCGAGAGAATGGTCAGGCCATCTCGCTGGAAGTCGGGATCCGGTTCCACGAATAGGTAGACGTAGAGATCCCCGGGCGGGCCACCGCGTCGACCGGCATCGCCTTCCCCGGAAACCCGCAAACGGGTGCCACTATCCACGCCGGCTGGGATGTTAATGCGCAGTTTCTTCGTGGTTTGGGCCAAGCCCTCGCCGTTGCAGTTGTAGCAGGGCTCCTCCAACACCTGACCGCTGCCACCACAGGTGGGACAAACCGAGACCTGGGTAAAGTTGCCAAACGGCGTGCGGGTTGCCCGCCGCACCTGACCACCGCCCCCGCAGGTGGGGCAAGTTTTCACCTCCGTACCGGGCTTAGCCCCGCTGCCTCCACAGACGTTGCAGACTTCCAAGTGGCTGATGCGAATCTGCTTTTCGCCGCCGAAGATGGCTTCCAGAAACTCCAGTTTTAGGTCAAAGCGCAGATCATCGCCCCGTACCGGCCCCTGGCGACTGCGGGCATAGCTGGCTCCTGCCCCTGCAAAGTTGGTGAAAAAGCTCTCGAAAATGTCGGCAAAGCCACCCATCCCCGCAAAATCCTGGAATCCACTTGCTGCCGCAGCAGCTCCACTCAAACCCGCTTCTCCAAAGCGATCGTAGCGAGCTTTTAGCTCATTATCAGAGAGCACCTCATAGGCACGGTTGATCTCTTTGAAGCGCTCCTCGGCGCCTGGCTCCTTATTGACATCCGGGTGGTACTTACGAGCCAACCGTCGATAGGCGCGCTTGATCTCCTCTTTGGAGCTATCGCGGCTAACCCCCAAGATTTCATAGTAGTCGCGAGCCATAGAAGCGCTTCAGAAGAGGTTAAAGATCAAAACATCAGACACACTTGAGATGCAACTTGTCAGGCAGCACAACCGAAGCAGACCTACAAGGCACCGGAGCTGGGGGAGAGCAAGCAGTTGCCTAGAATCCTCAGCGAGCTCCATAGATCTCGCTACCCATCTCCAGCAGGACAGCCCGCAGTTCTTCCATTGCGTTCCGTAAAGTTGCTAAGTCTACGTTATCATTTGCCAGCAATGCCCTCAATGTGCCCGCCACCTGAGCCCCCCGCTGGATTCGAGCTTCGCTGAGACGATTGCCATGCTCCTGCAGGGTTTTGTCGTAGTTGTAGAGCAGGCTATCTGACTGGTTGCGGGCTTCCACCAACTGCCGCCGGCGTTGATCTTCTTCGGCATAAGCCTCCGCTTCTCGGCGCATCCGCTCGATCTCGCTGCTGCTCAGGCCACCGTTATTGGTGATCTTGACGCTCTGCTCGATTCCTGTCCCCTTTTCCCGAGCCGAGACTTTCAAGATCCCGTTGGCATCGATGTCAAAAGAAACCTCGATCTGGGGCACCCCACGGGGAGCCGGCGGGATCCCGGTCAGCTGAAAGCGGCCCAAGGTTTTGTTGTCTTTGGCCATGGCCCGCTCTCCCTGCAGGACGTGAATCTCCACCACACTCTGGCCATCGGTGGCAGTGGAGAAAATCTGGGTTTTACTGGTGGGAATGGTGGTGTTGCGCTCGATGATGCGGGTGAAGACTCCCCCCAGCGTTTCCACCCCAATCGAGAGAGGGATCACGTCCAGCAGCAGTAGATCTTTCACTTCTCCACCCACCACGCCTGCCTGGATGGCAGCGCCAAGGGCCACCGCCTCGTCCGGGTTGACGGAGCGATCTGGGTTTTTTTTGAAGATTTGCCGAATTTTCTCCTGGACAGCGGGAATACGAGTAGAGCCGCCCACCAGCAGCACGCGGTCGATGTCTGCAGGGGAGAGGCCAGCATCCCGCAGCGCCTGTTCTGTAGGCTCCACGGTGGCCTCCACCAGATCCCGCACCAACTCCTCAAACTTGCCGCGGGTCAGCTCCACTTCCAGGTGCTTGGGCCCCGAATCGTCGGCGGTGATAAAAGGCAGGTTAATGAGTGTAACCTGGGTGCTGGACAGCTCAATTTTGGCCTTCTCAGCAGCCTCCCGCATCCGCTGCAGGGCCATGCGATCCCGCGAGAGGTCGATCCCTTCCGTCTCCAAAAACTGACGGATGAGCCAATCGACAATTCTTTGGTCGAAATCATCCCCCCCCAGGTGGTTGTTGCCGGCAGTCGCTTGCACCTCAAACACGCCGCTGCCCAGTTGCAGCACCGAGACATCGAAGGTGCCGCCACCCAAATCGAAAACCAGAATGCGCAGGTCTTGATCTTGTTTGTCTAGGCCATAGGCCAGGGCGGCTGCTGTCGGCTCGTTGATGATGCGCAGCACCTCCAGCCCGGCAATAGTGCCCGCATCTTTGGTGGCTTGCCGCTGGGCATCGGTGAAGTAGGCGGGAACGGTGATCACGGCTTGGGTCACCGGCTCCCCCAGATAGGCCTCCGCATCGGCCTTCAGCTTTTGCAGGATCATGGCGGAGATCTCCTGCGGAGTGTAGGCGCGATCTTGCACCGCCACTTCCACCATGTTGTCTCGACCGGGGATGACTTTGTAGGGAACCCGCCTCCGCTCATCTTCGGTCTCGGCAAAGGTGCGGCCAATGAAGCGTTTGATGCTGAAGATGGTGTTTTCGGCATTGGTAACCGCCTGGCGCTTGGCCAGTTGGCCCACCAAGCGGGTGTTGTTCTTAGCGAAGCCGACAATGCTGGGGGTGGTGCGCCCTCCCTCGGCGTTGGTGATCACAACGGGCTGACCACCTTCCAAAACCGCCATGCAACTGTTGGTGGTTCCCAGGTCAATCCCGATGACTTTACCCATAGCCCCCTCTCCCCGTGCGCCAAGTCTCAACCCAAGAACGCAATTCCACGGATCTTAAAAGCATTCTGCCCAGAATCCCGCAGAAACCTTCAGACGTTGCTTTCGTCTCCGTAGCTTTACTGTAGCGTTTCTGAGACTGCTCCGGTTCTGTTTGTCAAGGTTCAAGTGAGCAAGTTCGGCTAGGAAGGTTGGGGGTTTTGGGGAGAGGCGGGCGTGTTTTCCGGACCAGCTTCGATGGTGGCTTGGGCTGGGGGGGATGGTTCAGAGCTGGGGCTGCCCGCCGAGACGGCCACCATGGCATGACGGATCACCAAGTCCCCCAGCTTGTAACCTGGCTGATATTCGATGGCTACCACATCCTCGGGATAGTCTGGGCTGGGCTGACGGGCTATGGCTTCGTGCAGGTTGGGGTCGAAGGGCTGGCCCACCGATTTCATGCGGGAGACGCCCATCTTCTTCAGGCATTCCACCAGCAGGCGATAGACGCTCTGGTAGCTGTTGTGCAACTCCCGCTCGCGGTCGGTTTCCAGCTTCAGCTGCTGCTGAGCCCGCTCAAAGCTGTCCACAACAGGCAAGATCTCCAGCACAAATTTCTGCCGTTCTTTTTGGCTGAACTCTTCTTTTTCCCGCTGGGTACGCCGCCGGTAGTTTTCAAAATCGGCGTAGAGGCGCAGGTAGGCGTCTTCTTTCTCTTTGAGTTGCTGGCGGACAACTTCCAACTCGTGCTGGAGCTGCTTGAGAGCTTCACCGGGATCTGGAGAAGGCTCAGCTGCGGTTTCTCCGGAGGAGGTACCGGCTTCTGCTTCGCTATCTTCCAAAATCAGCTTCTCCAGCTCTGCCTCTACGTCGATCTCTTCTTCCTGTAGTTCAGGATAGGTATCTTCTGGGGCCATCGGTTGCTTCTCTTCGGCAGTCATGGGCGATGTCGGCAAGTGTTAGCAATGAGCAGTGACTCGGATATCCCCAGTTTGGCAGTTTCAAAACCGCCGCTGCACTCAGCCAAACCAGGCTCTGTGTTGATCGTATTCTACCGGGTTCTCTTTCAGCCAGTTGAAGTCAATATCTTTTCTTTCCTAGCCGACCAGCAGATGTTCCCGTGGCCGGCCCAGGCAATCGGGGAAGTAGATCTTGGCCAAGTCGGGGATTAGGCGCCAGTTGGGGCTGTAGATGGGTTGAATGGGGGAGTGGGTGTGAATATAGTAGACCAGAAAGTCGCGGATGCTATCGGCTGAGATCCACAGGGTTTGGGCTTCTTGGAACATGCTGTAACCGCCGCCGCCGCCGGCTCGGTAGTGGTTAATGGCCAGGCGAAAGGTCTGTGCTGGTTCCACCGGCTGTCCGCGGAATTGTAAGGTCACCAGGCGCTTTCCTACGGGGCGGGTGAGATCGAAGCAGTAGTCGATGCCGTGGTAGAGGTCGAAGGTGTAGCCGCGGGCTTCGGGGGCCACGACGGCAGCAGGATCGGCGGGAAGGTGATTGGGATCCAACTGGCGAAAATAGCCGGCAGTCTGTTCCAGGGCGCGCCGCAGAATATCTCCGGTGATCTCCAAAACGCAGAGGGTGTTGTCGTAGACGGTGAGGCTGTAGGCATCTTGCAGGGAGATGGGGCCTGCCGACAGGCCGGCGCTGCTGCAGATGTTGACCAGGGAGAGCTCTGCGGGGAATCCCGCCTCCCGCACTGCTTGCAATTGGGCCTGGTGGAGCAGCTCTGCCAGAGGGTTAGCCCCCAAACGGGCTGCCAGACCGCCACTATAGGCAGAACGGGCCTGGCCGATGGGCTGACGGATGTAGCGCAGGGTGGCTTGATGATAGGGCTCTGTCAACGCCAAGAGTTCGGGATCGGGAGGGATCCCTTCGGCGGAGAGGAGCTGTGCGCTTTTGCTGATGATTTGCCAGCGGCTGCCCTGGCGCTCCAGCTCCAGGGATACCTGGGAGAGGTGGCTGCCCCAATAGCCGGGCTGCACCACTAGAGCTTGGGATCCCCCCAAACCGGCGATGGTCTGGTGGGTATGGCCGGAGAGGATGACGTCAATGCCGTCCAGTTCGGCCAGGGCCAACAGTTCGTTTTCCCCTGCCAGGCTTTTGTTGCTGCACCAGCCGGAGCGATCTGGGTTGTGCCAATGCTCAGGGGTGCGCAGGGGGGGCAATTGGTTGGGGCCGCTGTGCAGGATCAAGATCAAAACATCCACCTGAGGTCGCAGCAGCGATAGGTAGTGTCGGGCGGTCTCCAACAAGGGGGCAAAGCGCAGCCCCGCAATGTAGTCGGGTCGCTCCCAGGTGTCGATGCGGGGGGTGGTCAGCCCTAGCAAGCCAACGCGAACCCCGGCCAATTCCCGGATCAGGTAGGGCTGGAAGAGGGGATCCCCATTCTGGCGGAGGATGTTGGCACAGAGCACCGGACAGCGGAGATCGCCGACAAAATCCCGGAGAACCTGAAGCCCAAAGTTAAAGTCGTGGTTGCCGGGGGTAAAGGCGTCGTAGCCTAGGGCGTTGAGGGCATGGGCCAAGGGGTGGGGAGAGACGCGCTCCACCTGCGCATAGTAGCTGCCTAAAGGGGATCCCTGAATGGTGTCGCCGCTGTCGATGAGCAGGACGGGATCCTCACTGGCTGCTCGCACGCGCTTGATGAGGGTGGCCAGCTTGGCTAAACCGTGCTCCGCAGGGATCCCGGTGAAGTAGTTCCAGGGATGTAGATTGGCATGGAGATCCGAAGTGTGGAGAATTGTTAATCGCATTCTCATATCATAGCCAAAGTCAAAGCCCAACCCAAACTCGTCAGCCCAGCAAGAACAGCACCTGCACACAGCCCACCAAAAAGCCGAGGAGGCCGCCTAAGTTGACGATGGCCTGGAGTTCTTGGCGCACAATCTGCTGGATGGCCTGCTCCAGGTCGGCAGGGGAGGTGGCGTTGACTTTATCGGCAATGACCTGATCCAGGTTCAACACCGGGATCACCTGCATCATCAGGGATTCGAGATCCCGTTCTAGGTAGCGCTCCAAGACCAAAGCCAGGTCGGCGCTGATCTGGTCGATGGAGGTGATCAACGCCTTGGAGTTGCGCAGGCGTCCCAACACCAGGCTGGCCACTTTTTCCCAATCGATGGTCTCCCCCAGCCCTTTGATAACCTCTGGCCCTTGGCTGCGCAGGTAATCTTGGATCCCGTCGCGGAGGGCACGGCGCAACTGACGCACGGCGGAAACCGGCAGGTTTTGCAGCGAGAGGTTCTGCAGGATCTCGGTCAGGCGGCGGGAGGCGTTGATGTCTTTGAGCAGATCTTCCAAGATGGCTTCTGCCCCTTCCGGCTCTTCCAGACAATAGGTGCGCAGGCGCAACAGGGCATTTTTCAGGCCGAACAAGTTGGCCACCACCCAGTAGGAGCCGGTCGCTCGTTCACGAAACTCCTCGTCAAGGGATTCGATGTTGCGATCGGTGAGAAAGTCCACCAAGTTCTGCCGCAACACCTTTGGGGGCAGCGCCTGCTTCAGGATCCACTCCGAGAGCTGCTTGGCCTGCTCGGCACTGAGACGCAGCTCCAGCAACACTTGGTCGAACAGTTGGTTAATGGGCCCTTCCAAAAAGGTTTCTTGGCGGGCAAGCACCTTCACCAGGCGGGGCAACGACTCGTTAAACAGGTCGGCTAAAATGCGCGCCAACACCTGAGCAGTTTGCTGCTGTTGCTCAGGGTTTTGCAGCCGATCCAGGGCTACCCCCAGCAGCCAGCGGATCCCAGCTTGCATGCGCTCGGTTTGCAGCAGCTTGCGGGCCAGATTGTGCAGTTCCTCCGGCGTGAGCAGGGATCCCATGATGGTCTTGGCGATCTGCTTGGCCAGACGAGGCTGGTTCTGCGGGATCAGGCCGGGGGTAAAGGGGATGCGCCAGCCGAAAACCCGATAGGGGCGGTAGGGCCGGAACAGCATTTTGATGGCAATGTCGTTGGTGAAATAGCCGATCACCAGCCCGGCCAGCGGGGGCACAACGTAGATCCAGAAGGCCATGGAAGCAATGGAGGGGGCTCTCTTCTACTCTACCGAGCTGCCCCAGCGCAAGAGAGCGTTGACCAGTTATTGGATGATCAGGCTATCGGTCAGTTCCAGCTCCACCAACGTATTGGGCTGTAGCGTCACCACCCGGTCAATATTGGTACTGCCTGCCGCAGCGCCGGCCAAGCTGCCGGCCAAGATCGGCAAAAAGCCCCATCCCCCCGTGAGGATCCCCAAGGCCAACCCACCTGCTGCCCCATAGCCTGCCCCGCGGGCTACAGTTGTGCCGACGTCGGCGTTGCGATCCAACCCGACTGGTAGCGGCGCAGATTGGCCTCTCACCAAGTAGGTGGAAGACCCAATGGTGAGGCGGTTGGCCACAAAGCGGCTGCCGACGACCCGCTCTTGGGGATCGGCGCTCTCCGACTCCCGACCAGGAAACTTCTGTTCTCGGTAAACCGGCTCAAAAGTGCCCCACACTACACTCCCTGCCGGGATCACCACCTGGCCAAAGCGATCCGCCACCGGCTCGGAGACTTCCAGGTGGCCGTTAATGGCCTGGTAGGGCTGGAAAGTGATGGGGCGGTAGACCGTGAGGAGAATACGGGTGCCGGCAGGCAGCTCGCCCCGCGTGGCTCCAGGGAGATCCCCACCTGGGCTGAGGTCGGGCCGACGTTGATAGGAATAGGCCTCGCCTTGGGGGAGTTGTCCACCTGGGGCCGCTTGAACGGGCACCACCGGGATCGGGTCCAAGGCCGGAGCTGTGGGATCCAGCGGCATTTGCGGCACCTGAGGTACAGGCGGTAGGGCCGTGGCAGAGCCGGGGGAGGGCGGAGGGCTCAGCAAGGGCAGGGTAGGGACGGGATCCCCCCTGAGGGGCACCGGCTGAGGGGTGAACTCGAACTGCTGAGCAGCAACCGGGGTAACGGCACCGGCTATCAACACCCCCCAAAAGGAACTCCTCTGCAACAAATGCAGGAACGGCTGCAAGGTTGAGCTCATGGATCCCATCCGGTCGCAACTGGCAGTAGCTTAACATCCTGCCCCGCTTGTGCCCACTAGATTTAGTAGGTATTAAGGGATCGGAAGCTCTTAAAACACTATTGAGCCTGTTCGGGGTCTGGATCGAGTTTTCCCTAGGGGCTGGGGGAAGGAGAAGGAGTCGGTCCGCCGGGATCCCCTGGCTGGGGGGCTGGGGATTCTGGCTTAGGAGACTCTGTAGCCTCACTCTCCTGAGCCTCGGGGCTGGACTCCGGCTTGGGTTCTGCAGGAGACCGTCCTTCTGGAGAAGGAGAAGGTGAAGGCTCCCCGCCAGGCTGTGGAGTCGGAGTGGGTGTGGGGGTCGGTGTTGAAGTCAGGGTGGGTGTAGCTTCCGGCGTGGGTGTGGGAGTAGGCGTAGCTACCGGTGTTGGGGTTGGCGTTGGGGTCAGAGCTGGAGTCGGCGTTGGGGTCGGTGTGGGCGTGGCTGTCGGTGTTGGGGTTGGTGTTGGGGTCGGTGTGGGTGTCGCTGCTGGTGTCGGGGTTGGTGTTGGGGTCGGTGTGGGAGTGGGCTGGGCGGCCTGCACCTGGAAAGACCACTGCTGGATGGCAGTGTTGCCGCTGGTATCGGCAATTTGGACGGCGATCAAGGTCGGTCGATCGGTGGGCAGCGGCTCGGCTGGGGTGTAGGCGAAGCCGGTGCGGGTGAGCTGGGCTTGGGCGGTGACATCCGCGTTGTTCACCAGCAAGGTAAAGCTATTCAGGTCAATTCCTTGGTCATCTTGGAAACGGGCTGAGATGGAGGGGCGAGAGTTGTCGGTTAGGGATCCGTTGGGAGGGGCCAGTTCGCTGATGGTGGGGAAGGTGGTGTCGGTAACCCGCCCGATGGTGATGGTCTTATCCGGCAGCTGCACCAGGGTTACCAGTCCATCCCGCTCCAAGCGGGCAAAAACAGGCGCTTCTGAGGCCCGGTCTTGGCTGCGGAAGGTGTAGCTGCCCTCGTATTGCCCTGGGCGGGTTTCCTGCAGTGGCAGGTTGTAGGCAATGCCGGGGATGGAAAACGATCCCTGCGCCCCTGGGGATCCCAGCAAAAACACGGTAACGGTATCCCCTGGGTTTACGGATCCCAGCTCTTCGCGGGCAAAGAAGGTTCTCACTTCTGGGGCGGCGGGCAGCGTTTCTACCAGAGGCTCAATGGGAATGTCTGGCGTGGTCAGGGGTTCGGGCGTAGGGGTGACCTGGGCAAGGAGCTCGGTGCGGATCCCAGGGCCGGGAATGGCAGCCCCCACCGGCGGATCCAAATTGGGTACTCGACCCACCTTGGCCAGCGCTTGGTAGGTAAGAGCAGCCACTTCCCCCCGCGTGGCCACCGCCTGGGCATTCAATTGAGTGGGGTTGGGGTAGAGCACCAACAGCCCTTTCTGAACCGCTGTCGCGATGGGGGCGCGGGCAAAGTTGGGAACCAAATTGGCATCGCCGAACGCGGATAGGATCGCGTCAATTTGGCCGGCATCTTCGATGAGCCTACCGTTGGTGGCGGCACGGGTCAGGACAGTGATGGCCTGCGCACGGGTGAGCACATCGTTGGGGCGAAAGGTGCCGTCCGGAAAGCCGGAAACAAACCCTGCCGCTGCCGCCGCGCCGATGGAGGGAGCCGCCCAACTGGGAATGGGATCGGCAAAGGAGCGCACAGGAACGTTGGTATCTAGGCCAAAAGCCTTGGTGACAATAACGGCAAATTGGGCACGGGTGATGGATTCATTGGGACGAAAGGTGCCATCCGGGAAGCCGCCGATGATCTGCCGTTCATTCAACCCGGCAATGTACTGGGCACCCCAATAGGTGCTGATATCAGAAAGTTGGGCCCAAGCGGGATCCCCAAGCCAGGCCAAGCTGCTGCAACTGATCACCAAAGCCGCAGTTTTCCAGCCCTGCCAAAGGGAAAGCTCACGCATCGTTCACACCTCAGGTTCTGGGTACGGGATTTACAGTCTTGGATCCCCACTCTCGGTTGGGAGGGGCCCTGGAAGTTGGCCGGACAGAAGTGTAGGAGAGGATGATCCAAACCGCACACCCAGACGAGGAAACCTTCTGAAAAGTTCTGTCTGGCCACCGGTTTCGCCAACCTTTCAGGGGGCAGGATTGGGGTAGCGCTGGTGAACCGCTTCGATCTCCGCCAGGATCTGCGGGGACAGCTCCACATCCAGGCAACTGAGGTTCTCTTTGAGTTGGGTCAGGCTGGTGGCCCCAATGATGGTGCTGGTGACAAACCAGCGGCTGCGCACAAAGGCCAAAGCCAACTGGGCCGGTGTCAGACCGTGCCGGCGGGCAATTTGCACATAGGCAGCCACCGCTTCTTCCACATTGGGCTTGCGGTACCGCTGGCCAAAGCCTTCAAACAAGGCCAAACGGGATCCCGGCGGCTTCACCCCCCCCAGATATTTGCCCGTCAGCAGCCCAAATCCGAGCGGGCTGTAGGCCAGCAAGCCCACCTGCTCGTGGCGGCAGACTTCCGCCAGGCCCATTTCAAACGTGCGGTTGATGAGGCTGTAGGCATTCTGAATCGAGACCACCTTGGGCAACCCCAGTTGCTCGGCCACCTGGCAGAACTTGCTCACCCCCCAAGGGGTTTCGTTGCTCAGGCCGATGTAGCGAATGAGACCCTCTTGCACCAATTCCGCCAGAGCCTGCAACTGCTCGGCAATGGGAACGGTGGGCCGCTCCTGGCTGGGATCGTAGGCAACGCCCCCAAACAGGGGCACGTAGCGATCCGGCCAGTGGATCTGGTAGAGGTCGATGTAGTCGGTCTTCAGGCGTTTGAGGCTATCGGCCACCGCCTGCTTGAGGTTGTCGCGGGTGATGGACAGGGATCCGCCGCGAATCCAATGCCAGGGCCGACCAGGGCCGGTGATCTTGGTGGCCAGGATCAGGCGATGCCGCGGTTGGTGTTGTAGCCACTCGCCGATGTAGCGCTCGGTGGATCCCTGGGTTTCCGCCCGCGCCGGCACCGGGTACATCTCGGCGGTATCGATGAAGTTGATCCCGTGCTCCACCGCGTAGTCGAGCTGTTCGAAAGCCTCAGACAAAGTATTCTGCTGCCCAAAGGTCATGGTGCCCAGGCAGATCTCGGAAACTTGCAAAGGGCTGTGGCCAAGCTGGCGGTAGCGCATGGGGAATCTCCGTCTCCAACCCTAGACAGCGCGCCAGTCCCCATTGTGCCCAAAACCTGTCGGCCTACGGGATCCCCCGCTATGCCCCCGTTCCTATTTCGGTGCGGATCCCAGCAGGGGAACGTACTCGCGGTAGAGCTGACCCAAAATTTCCAGACCAATGCGGGTGCGGCTATCGGGGGGGCGAGCCTCAATGGCCGCCTTGACTTGCAAAATCGTGCCCACCGGATAGGGGGAGCGCAGCTCCTCCCGCTTGCCCAAAAACACATCCGTAAAGTAGTCGATCAGCCGCTTGACTTCCCCCACGTCTTTGCGGGAAATGTCCATATCCAAAACGGTGGTCAACTTGGCCCGCATAGCCTGAAAACTTTGCTGGCCGGTGTTGAGGGCCACCCGCTTGGCCAGGCTATCCACCACAATTTGGGTGATCTTCTCCACATTTTGGGTGACGATTTCTCGGTGGCGGGCGGCAAAGCGCAACTGAACCTCATCCAGAAATCGTTCTCGTTCCAGAATCTGGATGCCCTGTTGCTCCAAATCCACCCCATAGCTCTGCAATTGCTTATACTGATTCAAAACCCATTGGTTGTAGAAGGAATCCGCCAAAACTCGCCAATAGCCGATGAGGGTGGCCTCGGCAAAGGGAACGCTGACCAAATAAGCTTCGCTGGTGATGTGGCGCAAATGCTCTGTCAGCTTGTCTCGCTCCTTCTCATCCAAGTAGGAGGTGCGCGGCACCCAAACTGCCCCGTACTCGCTTTTCACCTCTCCGGGCAGGGATCCGAAGAGGGTGTCAAAAAACTGATGAATGCTGAAGAGAAGAAACTTTCCCGGATCCTGAAGGCGGTTGAGCAGTTCCTGTTTTTTCTCCTCCTGATATTGGGCCACCAATTGCTGGGCCTCGGCGATCTGGCCGCGGGCCACCTCCACATCTTGCCGCAGCTTTTCAATCTCCTCCGAGCTCACCATCTCAACACCAGTAGGCTCCCGTTCCCCGCTGAAATAGCTGCCCCCCAGCCCGCTGCCCCCAATGCCCACCAGGGGAGCGTCGCTGTCGTTGTCCAGGGTTAGAAGGCGAGCAAGAGCCTGGAGTCGAGCCTGCCGATTGGAGGAGCGCAGGGATCCCAGCTCCACCGGATCCCCACTTTCCCAACCGTCCAACCCACCGATGCGGTAGAGCGTGTAAAAATACTTGCTGAGCAGAAGCGCCAGCAGATGCCTGTTCTTGACCTCGTTGTACTCCAGGTAGGCTCGCAGACACAGTTGGAAGGCGATGTTGGGCAAGCTGCGACACACCTTCATAATCTGGGTGTAGACCCTTTGCAGGTGAGGCCGAAAGCTGCGTGGGATCGCCTCGGGCCGTAGGCCGCGCAACAAGAACTCCTGCTGGCGCAGATCTTGAGGGGTAAAGTAAAAACTTTCTTGCCAAAGCAGCTCATCCAAGTCACGGGCAAAAATCGGTTTTAAATGATCGATAATCTGCACCACAACCGACTCGGTGAAGGCCGGTATAATCTTTTCGATGTGAAGCTGATCGTAAACAGAGCGCAGCCGCTCGCTGCGGAAGTCTTCGATGGAGATCAGCCCCTTCATGGTTCCGATCCGACCATCGCTCAGCAGGAACTTATAGACCACTTCGGCAGTGGCCCCTGGGGAGAGAACAAGAGTTCCCGTCAAGTCAGGGCAGATTTGCAGGGGGCGTAGCAGGCGGCTGGTTTCACTGACGCTGAAGCAACTCCAAGCTGCCGGGTTTAACACCACCGACGATAGGGAGGCCAACAATTGCTTCTCATCCAAGTCCTCCAGCCGGATTTCTCCCCTGTGAGCTTCGCTAGGTCCCGGAGGCAAGCTCGCCCGCGAATCCTGAACGGCGGAAGGGGATAAGGATGGGGGAGATGTGCTCATGCGGTAAAGGCTATTGAATCTTAACGTTCACTCTAAGTCGGCGAAGGATGGATGAGTGTGATCTGTATCTCTGTATCCAATGAAAGTCTCTCAAGAAGAATCTGCCCAGAATCTGCCTCGAATTGTCTCCCGCCACCAGTATCTGGAAACGGTTAGCTTTTGGGTAGCGTGCAACCACGGTTTTGAGGATCCACAAATCGATACGTACCTTCAGCTCCGATGGATGAGGCTGCTGAGGCTTCACCCCTTTGTCGTGGACTGCTTGCCGAGCCGGTTTTCCTGCTGCAACCCCTAAGCTAGGATGAAAGATCTGCCTATCGGTATGGGATATCGGGCTGGAGTTGGGTTTGAATGCGTTTTGACTTCAGGATTGGGGTGCAGCGGTCATGACGACCATTTTGATTGTCGACGACGATCCGACGATTCGGCTGGTGTTGAAGCGATCCCTGGAACGACAGGGCTACACCGTGGAGATGGCCAGCAACGGTTCCGAGGGGCTGGAGCAAGCCCACCTGCTGGTGCCGGGGCTGATCATCTGTGACTGGATGATGCCGGACATGGATGGGCTGGAGGTTTGCCGACGCATCAAAGCCGATCCCAAGTTTTCCACGACGTTTTTTATTTTGCTCACCGCCCGCACTGAGGTGGAAGACCGCATCCAGGGCCTGGATGCCGGAGCAGATGAGTTTCTAAGCAAGCCCATCGACCCCAATGAGTTGCGGGCACGTGTGCGAGCCGGATTACGCTTGCACCAGCTCAGCTATGACCTGCAGCAGCAAACGGCCAGGTTACGGGCAGAATTGGCCGAGGCGGCCAGCTATGTGCGTTCTCTCCTGCCGGAGCCGGCCTATTTTCCCGACTGCAAAGTGACCCTCGAGTGGCGCTTTTTGCCCTCCCAGGAATTGGGGGGAGATTCGTTTAACTATCATTGGCTGGATGAGGAACACCTGGCCATCTATCTGCTGGATGTGTCGGGGCATGGGGTGGGATCCGCTCTGTTGTCGGTGTCGGTGATGAACCAGTTGCGCACTCAAGGCTTGGCCGATGCCGATCCCCGCCAGCCGGACGCGGTCTTGCGCGCCCTCAACCACTCTTTTCAAATGGGATCCCACCATGAGATGTACTTCACCCTTTGGTACGGGGTTTACCAGCCGGGATCCCGTCTGCTCTCTTTTGCCAGTGCCGGCCACCCACCTGCCCTGCTCATCCAGGGTCAGGATTCGCTCCTGCTGAAGACTGCCAACTTGCCCATTGGCATTTTGCCCGACCTCACTTTTCAAAGGGATCAGGTGCGGATCCCCGAGAACAGCCATCTCTACCTGTTCAGTGATGGAGTTTACGAAGTCATAAACCCCCAGAGAGAAATCTGGGGGCTGGACAATTTGATAGCCCTGCTGAGCAAGGGCGCTGGCAATAGTTTGGATCAGGTGATCCATCAGGCCCAATCCTTTCAGGGGCGGACGGACTTTGAGGATGATTTCTCCCTGCTCCGGATCAGCTTTGGTTAGAGGTGAGTTATGGCTATTGCAAGCTGCTTTGAGGCGATCCCCTGACCAAAAGGCGCGGCAAGCCCCGTCCTTCAGGGCAGGGAAGGATAGCGCCGACCGTAGCCGACGCCCTTTAAAAACGCAGTGCCGGCCATGTG